>CAZAZB010000159.1:2746-8956 GCA_964489485.1 uncultured Pseudomonadales bacterium
GCCTTGAGCTGGATCTTGAAGACAGCCTTGAGCTAGATCTTGAAGATGGCCTTGAACTGGATCTTGAGGACGATGGTCTTGACCTGGATCTTGGAGATGAGGGTTCTGAACTGGATCTTGAGGACAGCCTTGAGCCAGATCTTGAAGAAGACAGCCTTGAGCTAGATCTTGAAGATGGCCTTGAGCCAGATCTTGAAGAAGACAGCCTTGAGCTGGATCTTGATGAGGATGATCTCAATCTGGATGATGATGACACACTAACCCTGGACCTCGAAGAAGATGACGATTTCGATCTGGAGAAGGATCTCGAAGCGGCTGCTGAGGCGTCAGCAAACGAGGACGAGGATGATGGTTCAATCGAGTTAAATCTGGACGAGGAGATTGATCTCGATCTGGATGACGAGCTAGACCTGGGAGATGATGATCTCGAACTGGATTTAGGTGATGACGACACTGATCTTGATAATAATCTTGAAAATGATCTTGAACTAGAGACCAGTCTCGACCCTGATGCAGATGCTGATGCGCTGGAACTCGACGCGTCCGATCTCGATCTTGATGATGATAGCCTGGAGCTAAATCTGGATGGTGATGATTTGGATCTTGATGATGAAGATTTGGGTGAACTCAATCTGGATGAAGATGCGAGTACGAAGTTAGACCTTGCCCGCGCGTATGTCGACATGGGTGATAACGATGGTGCTCGTAACCTGTTGAAAGAAGTGTTGGCCGAGGGAACTGATTCAGATATTGCCGAGGCCAATGAGTTGATGGCAAAGCTCGATTAGCGCTAATGTGACTAACTTATTTTGAAGAGAATAGCACTTGGCATCTCCTACAATGGTGCCAGGTATCACGGTTGGCAGTTTCAAGGCCGCCAGCTCGCAACGATCCAGGAAGCCCTACAAACAGCTTTGAGCAAGGTTGCCAACCAACCCGTGGTTGTCACCTGTGCGGGTCGCACAGACACCGGTGTTCACGCGACCTGCCAGGTCGTTCATTTTGACACCAGTGCCGAGCGACAACTCAAAGCCTGGGTTATGGGTTCCAATGCGCTCTTGCCCGATGACATTTCTGTCACATGGGCACACGAAGTGCCTGCCACCTTTGATGCACGACATTCTGCTGTTAGTCGCCGATACCTTTATCTGATTAACAATACCAAAGTACGATCGGCTCTCATGCCGGAATTGCTGACCCGTGAACACCGGCCTCTGGATGCAGAAAGGATGCATGAGGCTTCACAGGCGCTTGTTGGGGAAAAAGACTTTTCTTCGTATCGAGCATCGAATTGCCAGTCGAGAACGCCGATGCGAAATATTCAACATATTCGTGTCTATCGATCTGGAGAGATGATTTTGGTGGACGTGGCGGCGAATGCTTTCCTTCACCATATGGTTCGGAATATTGTAGGCGTATTGCAGGATGTGGGTAGTGGTGAACGACCGAAAGAATGGCCTGGCGACTTGCTTGCACACAAGGATCGAACCAAAGGCGGTGTCACGGCACCTCCGAACGGGTTATTTCTTATTCATGTTGTCTATCCAGAAACCTTCTCGTTCAATATCGAACCGGTGCTACCTCATTTCTTTTCTAAGCTGCTGAATAGCTGACTGCCTATTCGCTGCTCTGATAAGCATAGGGCGTACACTGGGGAGAGACTCGTGGTAAACTCGCCCCAACCTCGGATAACACAATCAGTGGACCCGTCTACCTGAAACCAGATTCCGGACAGAACCCGCTAGCCGTTAGTTAGAAATGACCCATACCAAAATTAAAATTTGCGGCATCACCAATGTTGATGATGCACATTGTGCTATTGAAACGGGTGTTGATGCGCTGGGTTTTATGCTTTATGCAAAGAGTAAGCGATATATCCAATTGGAAAATGCATTAAGGATCATTAGAGAAATTGAAGACAAGGCTGTGATGGTTGCAGTGTTGGTTAATGCCGATGAAGACTATACAAGACGAGTGGCAGATCAGGATGCATTCGACCTGCTGCAGTTTCATGGCGATGAAACCGACCAGTTTTGTGCATCTTTTGGCAAACCTTATATGAAAGTCATTCGTGTTGGTGTTGACACCCATGTTTCCGCAGAGATAAACAAGTATCCGGGGAGCCGTTGGATGATGCTCGATTCACTTGTGAAAGGAAAATATGGTGGTACGGGTACCAGTATCCAATGGGACAAACTTGAATCAACATCTGACGCCAGTCCTAAACCTATCGTGTTGGCTGGCGGCCTAACATCTAACAATGTCGTAGAGGCAATTAGGAAAGTCAAACCCTATGGGGTCGATGTGAGTGGGGGTGTTGAAAAGGCAGAAATGATATCGGGGAAATGGGTAAAAGATCATGACAAGATTAGTGAATTTGTTAGGCAGGTTCGCCGTACAGATAGTGAGGAAGAATGATGACTGAAGAAAAGGCGCATGATGGCGCCAATGAGCGACTATTTTCGTTTCCTGATGAAACCGGTCATTTTGGCGTCTTCGGTGGCAAGTTCGTTTCCGAGATTCTCATGCAGGCGCTTGATGAACTCGAAAAGGAATATGAACGACTAAGAACTGACAAAAAATTTCAAGCGGAACTGAAAAGTGATCTGGCAAATTATGTTGGGCGCGCCTCACCCCTTTATTATGCAGAAAGGCTAACAAGCTTTGCCGGTGGCGCAAAAATATATCTTAAACGTGAAGATCTGAATCACACCGGCGCGCACAAAATCAACAACTGTATTGGCCAGGCACTTCTTGCCAAGTATATGGGTAAGCCTCGTGTCATCGCTGAAACGGGCGCAGGGCAGCATGGTGTTGCATCGGCAACCGTTGCAGCCCGCTTTGGCTTGACCTGCCAGGTTTATATGGGCATTGATGATATTGAGCGCCAGAGCCTCAATGTTTATCGCATGAAGTTGCTGGGTGCAGAGGTGATACCCGTTACATCGGGATCACGAACGCTCAAAGATGCCATGAGCGAGGCGATGCGCGATTGGGTGACCAATGTTGATGACACACATTATATTATTGGAACAGCCGCAGGGCCGCACCCTTATCCAAAGCTGGTCAGGGATTTTCAGTCCGTCATTGGCGAAGAAGCCAAAGCGCAATTTGCGCTTCAGGAAGGTGGGCTTCCGGATGCGTTAGTTGCCTGCGTCGGTGGCGGGTCTAATGCCATTGGACTCTTTTATCCCTTCCTCGAAGACACTGATGTACGGCTGATTGGCGTAGAGGCAGCAGGGCTTGGTCTGGCGACTGGCGAGCATGCAGCACCGCTCAGCGCCGGTACTATTGGAGTACTTCATGGCAATAGAACCTACCTGATGCAGGATGAAGATGGCCAAATAGTCGACACCCATTCTGTGTCGGCAGGTCTCGATTATCCAGGCGTAGGGCCAGAACACTCCTGGTTAAAAAGTATCGACAGGGCGGAATATGTGTCGGTCACGGATGTACAGGCTCTAGATGCCTTTAGACAGTTGAACTTGCTAGAGGGTATTTTGCCAGCACTGGAATCTGCGCATGCAGTGGCATACGGTATTGAACTTGCCTCAACCATGAATAAGACAGAATCTATCGTGATTAATCTGTCCGGTCGCGGCGACAAGGACATTCCGACCATGGCAAAAATTGACGGTATCACTATTACATAAGGGATATTCAGGAAAGTGAGTAGATTATCAACAAGAATTGGTGAGTACGCAGAATCTTACAAAAAGGCGCTGGTGGCCTACATCGTTGCCGGAGATCCTGGTAAAGATATTACAGTGAAACTGATGCATGCAATGGTAGACGCCGGTGTTGATGTCATTGAACTGGGTGTCCCTTTTTCTGACCCGGAAGCTGAAGGACCAACGATACAACTTGCCCACGAAAGGGCTTTGAAACAAGGTACCTCTCTGCGGGATACGTTGGACATGGTGTGTGAGTTTCGGCAAACGGATAATATGACGCCAATCATTCTGATGGGTTATCTCAACCCGATTGAACAGATGGGATATGATATTTTTGCCAGAGATGCGTCTGCCGCCGGGGTCGATGGCACCATTATTGTCAATCTACCACCAGAGGAGGCCGATAATTTGTCTGAGCCTTTTCGTCAGCATGATATCGACACCGTATACTTGTTGGCACCTACCACAACCGACAAGAGAGCTGCGTATGTCACGGCTAATAGTCGTGGCTTCGTCTATTATGTGTCACTGAAGGGGACCACCGGATCATCCACGTTGGATATCGGGGACGTGAAGGAAAAGCTGGAACGGTTTCAAAAAATCAGTTCGCTCCCTATCATGGTTGGATTCGGAATCAAAGATGCACAAACCGCCAGGCAAGTTGCCGAGATATCCGCCGGTGTTGTTGTGGGTAGTGCCATTGTTCAGTTGATGGGTGAATTTCAGGAGCGCCCCGATGAAGGAATTGAACAGATAGCGAGTCTCATGTCGTCTATGCGCCAACAAATTGACAAGATTCCACAGCGGGCTGGCTGAGCCTCGGCTGTCTCTAGCATTTGGGTATGAATCTCAACAAATGGTTAAACCGAATCGAGCAATTACATCCTATAAAATGGGATCTCGGGCTTGAGCGGGTTGGCGTGGTGGCACGCAGGCTTGATGTTATCAAGCCAGCGAAAACAACCTTTCTCGTCGCCGGGACCAATGGAAAAGGGTCAACCTGCGAATATCTTGACGCCCTTTGCCGAAGCCATGGCCTCTCTACTGGCAAAACAACCTCGCCTCATCTCCTGAGATATAACGAACGTATTGTCACCAATGGGAAGATGGCAGCTGATGAAGAAATTGTCGCTGCTTTCGAGGAAATCGACGATCAGCGTGCTGAAATCTCTCTTAGCTACTTTGAATTTTCCGCTTTAGCTGCCTTGTTAATTTTTAAGCAGCGCCAGGTCGATGTCGCAATAATGGAGATAGGTCTCGGCGGTCGATTGGATGCGATGAATGTCGTTGAGGCCGATGTCTGCGTCATTACCCAGATTGCGATGGATCATGAATCCTGGCTCGGTGATTCACTGGAAAAAATTGCCAGAGAGAAGGCAGGTATTATGAGGCAAGGAAAATATTGCGTCATCGCTGATCATTCTCCGCCACAATCACTTCGTCAACAGGCGCTGGAAACGCAGTGTATTCCTCAGTTTATTGGCGATGATTTTGGTCTCGAATCCGATAATTTCTGGTATCAGAACCCCAGGGGAATGCGAGCCACTCTTGCACATTCAGGCCCGGGGCATCTTCCCCCAAATAGTGCCGCTGCCGCATTGCAGGCTTTTTCCGATGCGGGGTTTAACGTCGAGCCCAGCCATTTTGAGACGGTGATGTCAGAAACAAGGTTGGATGGCAGAATGCAGTGGCGCCAGCCTCATTCCTGTTCATCAATCCCAGAGAAGGCTAGTGGTCATCAGATACTGCTTGACGTGGCACACAACCCTAATGCAGCCGCTTACTTGCGTGACTTTTTGCGCAATCATTTACAAGAGACCTTACAGGAAAAACGACAAACTGACACAGAGGGTGGAAGAGTCCATGCCATCGTCGGAATGTATGCGGATAAGGACATCGAGGCAGTTTTCGCCATGATGCAATCACAAGTATCCAACTGGTATCTAACCAATCTGGATGATGAAAGAGCTGCCTGCGCTAATCAATTAAAAAGCTGTCTGACCGTTGGCGCTGGGTGTCCTGTCAGCACCTATGATAAAGTATCTGCTGCTTACCACAGTGCTTTGGCTGCTGCAGAAAGAGGTGATTTAATTCTTGTGTTCGGATCTTTCCTCGTGGTGGCCGGTGTGATGGTGCTAACGGAAGACGTTCCAGTATTAATGGAAAAAGTAAAGTAACAACGATTGGCGGATGATGTGGAACCACGCTTAAAACAGAGAATGGTCGGGGCTTTTGTTTTGACGACGCTCGCGATTATTGTATTGCCAATGTTGCTCGATGGCTCGGCTGTTCAACGCGAGCGAATGGTGGCGAATATACCAGCTGCGCCAAAAATTGACCTGAAGCGTGTTTCTGTAAAAGACCTGAAACAGCAAATGGAACGAATGGAACGAGCCAGTGCTAACCAGTTGCCCATCGAACAGGTTGACGAAGATGCCTATGAGGGAGACGTAGGTTTTACGCTGGATAAAAATGACCTGCCTGTCGGGTGGAGTCTTCAACTGGGTAGTTTCAAAACACAGGCAAATGCCACTCG
>CAZAZB010000160.1:0-6006 GCA_964489485.1 uncultured Pseudomonadales bacterium
AATCGCAGAGTTCACGAGAAATGCAGCAAACAGAGCGAGAAAAGTAACAATGAAATCACCCACCTTGTCTTTGGCAATTAAGATCCATTCGGCGAGTTCCGTGCTCGTTTGTGCTTCCTGAGTATCTCTGATTTCTTCAATGTAGGAACGTGCGACATCATTCATTGGATCTATTTTCAATGCTTTGCGAAGTTCAAGCTCAGCCTCATCGAGGCTTGTGTTTTTATAAAGTGCCTCACCTTTGAGCAGATGAAAATCAACCTGTCTGGCGGGGTACTTCACCAATCCTAAATCTGACAGCGCTATCGCGGTTGTGAAGTCTTCTACCTCTATTTTTTTCTGGACAGTAATAATGGCTCGTTTGAAGCTGCTGATACTTTTCTTCAATTTATTGTCGACTTCGTCGCTAATGGTCACAAGCCTGACGGAAGGTTTTCGAGGTCTATTTGCAATTGCCTTGGCGTCAATCCAACGGCCCATGTCCAACAAGAGTTGCGCTTCCATTTCTATTAGCGAGACATCGCGCGGCGACTGCTCTCGAACTGATCGAAGCTGCTTTAGTGCTTTGCGCTGGCTACCATCTGTTATTAGCTGATTGATTTCGGCTATCGTGTTGTCACGATCTGAATTTTCGGCTGCGTATCCGGGCAGGGTGACGATAAGAATGATGAGAAGCTGTGCTTGCCGGAAAGTCATCATCCATCTGCCAGAGACAAAAACATGTTTAAGAAGATTGCTCATGGATGCTTTTTTCTTGTTCAGCCTTAAAGGGCGACAACAATAAGAACGCCCGCCTTATTCATTGCCTGAAGTGTACTCTGGCTTTGTAAGATGTTGTTTGCATCGCTGGACTTGATCACCAGATCAGAAGGTAGCGACTTATAAGTTGAAACAGCTTTGATAATAAAGGGAGTTCGAGCGACTCTCTGATTCCTGATCGCATCCTCCAGATCAAAATCGTAGGTTACGCCACGTTTGTTAACGATATCGTCATATGACGTAGCATCACTTGGGTAGAGTATCCTGCCCGTTTCATCACGAATCTTCGGTATGGTGGCCAATTCAAAAGCAGGGACAGCGCTGGCATCAATGAGCAATCCAGAGAAGCGGGCATTGCTTTCATATTGAATAACCGCCTGCTGCAAGCTTTTCTCTATGTCGGGGATTGCGCTATCCTGCATCCAGAGGATCAATTTCCTATAGGCATTGGCTTCCTGTTCGTTGCTAATAGAGAATGACTCGCTAGCGGTCGCAGAGGGTATAAAGAATTCCAGTGCGTCTGTGCCTAAATGCACGAGCATCTTTCTGTATTCTTTTGCAGCGCTCGTGGAATTTTGATGTTGTAGTATCTGCCACCGAATATTGTGCTCAGGAAAGGTTTTAACGCTCGCCAACTGTTCCGCCGGGTACATGATGCGGAGGAACTCGCCTGACAAAGGCATGATCATTGTGACGGTGGCCACTTCATTTTGATAGTGGTCCTTTGTAACGGTGGCACCTTTAATAATGCCCTCTACCCGCGTTGCGATTTCTCTGTGTTCTTTCATTGCCTGATCTGTCGTTACCACAGAGTTGATCCGAACGCCCTTTGTGATTTCCAATAGATTCCGCTGTGCATCGACAATGGCGGCACGCCGGGAGAGAATTCTTTTCTGTGCAGAAGATAGACCTGGTTTTGCAGTGCCATAACCCGTTGCAAAAACGATCCCCTTACTCCAGTTGATGCCGCCAGATGGTGTTTCCTTTTTAACTTCTTTTGCTATCGCCACACTGGAGAGGGCGGCTACCAACAATAGGGTTAATACTTTGGTCATTGTGTTCATGTCCTCGCCTCCTGGTCTGGCTTGCTATCGTAAACGCTATACTTTTTCATTGCCCGGGTTACTTTCTCTATGTACCGTTGGGTCTCTTCATAGGGTAACTTCCGTCTTAGGTGATCATAAACTTCTGCCGGTGTCATTTCATTGATAATTTTTGCCGCAGCGCGAACGTTGTTGGTACCGATGAACGACCTGGCGACATTCCCTGCGCCTGTATTATATGCTGCGATTGCGCAGTATCGTTTTGCTAACGGATCTTGTATGTGTCGCAAATATCTATTGTGGAGGATGCCGAGGTAGGCGGCACCCAGTTCCACATTATTTTGCGCACGGAAGAGATACTCCGGCCCAAGTAATACTTTCTCACCATAAACTTTTTCATACGCGTCCATTGCGCCAGATCTGGGTACAAGTTGCATTAATCCAAAAGCCGGTACCGGGGACCTTGCCCGTGGGTTAAAGTTGGATTCAGTTTCCATGACAGCGAACAGTAGTGATGGAGGCAGATTCTGCTTGCTGGCTTCTCTTGAGACATCTGCAATATATTGGTTGGCTAACTTAAAATCGAAGCCTTGTTGTAACGGAAACTTCAAGCTGACTTTTGTTAGCTTCTTGTCGTGTCGCTGGCGGTTTACAGTGCTTATACTTATTTTTAATGGCGGATTGGTGGCGCTATTGGATAGGCTGTTGGAGCCTTCCGAATCAGCGCTTAAGACATCCAGTACCAATGTAGATAGCGCTACACTGTCCGGCGCCCGGCTAACACCTTGTAGAATCGGTACGACAGAAACAGGTTCGGTCGGAAGCTCAATGCCCTGGCCTGCGAGTGCTTCCTTCGCGTATTTAATCGCCAGATCCTTTTCGTCGAGATCGCTGATACTGTCTGTTGTGATAGATGTGGATGCTTCCTTGAGATCTGCGACAATGTTGTCGAGATTGTTGTCGAGGTCATCCTGTGTGTCTATCAGGCGTTCAATTGAGACCATTCCTGTTTCAAAATTGATCACTCGCCTTACCTTCAGGTTGGCGCTGTAGTCCACCAACTCTTTCTTCGTCGGGAGTTTGAGTTCTGCTGCCCCCCATGTTTCAGTCACTTGCCTGCCGAGTTTCTGGTAGCCTTCCTCCAGTGCAGCATTCAACAGCGTATATTGTTCTTCCAGGCTCTTGTCGATATCATCGAAGCGGCTCTCTAATAATTTATCGAGCGCGTCAAAAGCGCCTTCTTCGGCCAGCACGGTTGGCGTCATGACGCCAAGGCAGCCGAATAAGGTGAGGACGAAAATCGATTTGATCACTGTTCGTTAACAGTGGGTGCAATGACGAAAATAACCTTGCCTTGCTCAAGAAAATTTCCGCTGTTGAGATTGGTCGCGTAGAGTCGCTCCGCATCTTCATCGGACAAAACGATTTTTGAATCAGCGTCCACACGTGTTGCAGGCAAAATGAGGGGGCTGGCGCCACTGATTGCCAGACCTCTTGCTTCTTCCATGGATGTTACCCAGTGCAACCAATCACTTTTAGTGTCCGAATTGAAATGCCCGGGGCCGTACACCTCCTTACCAGCACGGTTAATCAGGCGTGTATCAAATTGTGCCTCGATGTCAAAGGCTGCAAGGTTAACAATCAAGCTAGTGGCCGATGGGGCTCCTGGGTCTGCTGGCGCTTTGTAACGGTTTTCATCTGATGTTTGGGGGATAGCATCATAAATAATTTGTGCCAGTGTCGGACGGCCCCCGCAATCCTGTATGGCCGTATTTAAACAAATACCCAGCGTTACCTCTGCCAGATAGACACCATCCTCTTCAGCAACATTCTGTTTCAGAATAAACGCACCCTTTAAGAGTCCTTTAATTCGATTTCCAATGATGTCGCTCTCTAGCTGCGCATCTTTCACTGTCGTACCCGAGGTTATGCGTACGCCTTCAATCATTTCCAGGAGGTTTCTTTGTGCATCAACAACAGCCGCCCGCTTTGCCATCAGCTTCGCCTGTACACGATTTTTTGTTTTGCTGGTGTCGACTGTCCCAAATCCATCTGCCTGGACCAGACCTTCTACAAGTGATTGATCCGCATGAAGGCCAAGGCAAGTGGCCAGGAGCACGAAGAATATCGCCGGGGTGAAACCAGGTTTCTTGCGATCCATAGTCTTTCGCGTTAACAGAGGGTTTATATTCATGGTGATTCCACTCAACTTTTGTACTCGCACATTCAGAGTAGAGCTTCAGGGTTGAAATCCATCCCCAGGCTCACCTCCAACCAATGTTCACTGCGTTCTAGCAGGTTGCTGAAAAAGCACCCTGCTAGTGTATACCAGACTCGCCAGGAGTTCATATTGTGCCTGCTCGCCCTGGATGGACGATCGGGTTGATTTATATGGATAAAAACGAAAAATGGACGCATGATGAACGAATCAGCAATATTAGCGGATAAACTGTGTTGAAATTACTGCCCAAACTCCTTGTTCCAGGTCTGGCTTGTCTGCTCCTGATTCTAAGTGGCGTCAGCAATGCTGCTTCCCGGGGGATTTCCGTTGAGATTAAAGAATCTGAATCCAGAGGCGCTGCGACACTGGAGACAGTCGAGTTATATGCTGACAGCTATGCCCTGGTTATTGGTAACGATATCTACACCAATGGATGGCCGAGCCTCAGTAATGCGATTAAGGATGCTGAGCTGATTGGTGAAGTTCTTGAGTCGAAGGGGTTCGAAGTTGAACTCCATAAAAACCTTGATTCTGAAGCGTTGAATACAGTCCTGAAACGATTTTTTATTCTGAAGGGGGACAATCCTGCCGCACGCTTATTTATATGGTACGCAGGTCATGGGGCAACAGTGGATGGAGAAGGTTATCTCATCCCAACGGATGCCCCCATCCCTTCAGAGGGTGCTTCCTTCAAGTACGCATCGATTGCACTACGGGATTTTGGCACGTTTATGCGCCAGGCAGTTTCGAAACATGCTTACGCGGTATTCGATTCATGTTTTGCCGGTACGGTTTTTTCAAGCCAACGAGCGATTGCACCCGCTGCGATTACACGAGCGACAACCCAGCCAGTGCGACAGTTTTTGACATCAGGAGATGCCAATCAGACTGTTTCTGACGATGGCGCATTTCGTGAATTATTCATCAGGGCCATCACCGGTGAAGAGCGGTCAGATGCCAATGGAGACGGTTATGTGACGGCAAGTGAATTAGGCATGTTTCTTGGAGATCGCGTTACAAACCTGACGGATTCCATGCAGACACCACGCTATGGCAAGTTGCGGGATAAGAATTTTGACCGTGGCGACTTTGTTTTTACATTACCTGAAGGGGCCGCCGCCGCCGCTCGGTCGCGAGGGAACACGGGTATTGCCAGTGCGGAGATAACATTCTGGAATTCTATAAAGAATAGCGAAAATACCAGCGAATTTGATGCCTATTTGTCCCAATATCCGAAGGGTACATTTGCAGCCCTGGCCATGGTCAAGAAAACGTCAATCGAAAGGAAAATCAAAGAGGCGAGGGTAAGAACCCAGGCGCGCGAGAAGTTTGTCGTCACCTTTATCGATTCAGATATGGAGGCAAGTAAGGTCGCCAATATCCGCCAGACTCCTTTTCCTACCTCAGCGAAAGTGGGCAGGCTGGGTCAGGGTGATCGTGTCTGGGTTGTCGGTCAAACCCAGACCCAGGGAGGTGTCTGGTACAAGGTAGCAAGAGATGGTGTCGAGTTGGGTTTTGTATATGCACCCCTGTTGGCGTCAACAGGACGGCTTGATGCCAGCCTTCTGGTGACGTCCGACATAGCGGTTGCGAGCCTCGATGAACCGGCGGAGGTTGTTGATAGGACAGAGCTCGATCCACAAGAGAGTGCCGATAATAGATTTAGCTCGCTGGTAGACGACCTACTTGATGAACCTGATCAAAATGCAGAACCCGAAGAGAGCTTCGAACCCACAACCGGAGCGCAGGCAATGCTGGAATTACCCGATTTTGACTCTGGAGAAAACACAGCAGATGTCATCGATGCAGAGGTTAACCCAGATGCGGTTGCCACGTCTTTGGCCTCGGCTAGTGAAGCGAAAAGGGTTCCCGCCAAACCGACCAGATCCATTTTGAACACCGTTGAGGATGAAATAAATGGTAATCAAAGTTATGAAAATCAAATGTTTATGACCGATATCTCGAATAATAGTCAAGATCAAC
>CAZAZB010000160.1:6106-8809 GCA_964489485.1 uncultured Pseudomonadales bacterium
ACAAGCGTTGCGACCACAAGCATAGTGACAGAGTTTGCGTCGGCTAATGAGAAAGCGGATGCCACTGATTTTGAGACAGACCAGAATCCAAAGCCCGGAGATAGCGATAAAACTGAACAACGCGATGAAGCAAAAGAAAGAATGGAAGGCGAACGGGCACCAGTTGGTAAGACAGCGGAAGATTCAGTGCTGGCAAACGAACCTGTCCAACTGGCGCTTGTAACAGACACCAGAGCGCAAAAGAAGCCTCGACCAACATCGAACAATGCTGATTCTAATGGGCCGAGTGAATACATAAAACGATACATTGCCGTCGCGGAAGGTGGAAATGCGAAAGCACAGCTGTCGCTTGCCTACATGTATGAAACCGGCGAACAAGTGAAAATGAGTAAAAGTACAGCGGTTGGTTGGTATGAGCGTGCCGCCGACCAGGGCGAAATCCAGGCGATGGTGAGCCTGGGCGTCATTTACGAGGCCGGCAATGGCGTCGATGTTGATCTGATCGAATCTGCTGGCTGGTTTCGAAAGGCTGCGGTTCTAGGCGATGCTGATGCTCAACAATCCATCGGCTATATGTATCAGAATGGCAATGGCGTTGTTGCGGATCCGGTTGAAGCTGCGAGGTGGTACTTAAAGGCCGCAGAACAAGGGCGCGTGGCAGCCCAGAATAACCTTGGACGTCTGTACCAGCTTGGTATTGGTGTCGAGAAGAACCTTGACCAGGCGATATTCTGGTACGAAAAAGCAGCTTCACAAGGCAGCGATGCAGCTCGCAAGAATCTGGCAGAGCTCATTCCAGAACGTTACTAGAAGCCTGTCGGACTTGGCGTTTTAAATCAGCGGCCCAGTCGTTTGAGTTTTGCGCTCGCTTCTGGATGACCATGGTCACTCGCTTTGCGATACCATTCGCTAGCCGTTGCTTTATTCCGTTTTACGCCACGGCCTCTTTCATACAATTCACCTAAATTGTACTCAGCGGGTGGGTATTCTTGTTTTGCGGCCAGCGAGAACCAACGATAAGCAGATTTGTTATCCCGCTTCACGCCCTTGCCTGTCATGGACCTTTTCCCCATCAGCACTTGAGCTGGTGGATAACCTTGATCTGCTGCTTTGCGATACCAGACCATAGCACCGCTCTGGGAACGAGTGACACCAGCGAGACCTGATTCTGTGAATTCTCCGATTTTCATCTGAGCCCGCGGGTAGTTCTTCTCCTCTGCCAGTTTGTACCACCGCAGCGCGCTGACCAGGTCTGGCTTACCCTTGGCGGTAAACAAGCCTTTTTCATGCATACTTGCAATGAGTACTTCTGCTGCGGGATATCCGAGCCTTGCAGTGGGTGTTATGGCGCTCAAAGCATCGTTTGATCTGCCCGAGGCGAGCAATGACCTGGCGTATTGAATCTGGAAACGAACGACTTCCGGGTATTTTCTAAGGGCCTGGTTACAGGCAGGAACGGCCGCCAATGCAGGAATTGCTTTCACAGGAATATCCCAATCCTGAGGCGTTCGGGCATAACGCGCGAGACCATCACAATTGTGAGTGTCGGGTACTGCACTTCTAAGACTGTCCAGGGTTTCGTCCGTGATATTTCCATTGACCTTCAGACCGTGTCGGATCTGATAGACGGCCAGTGCTTCCCTGGTTGGATTGTCGAACTTACCCGTTTCGAATGCGAGCCTGAACCCGAGTTGCTGAAGATTACGTTGTGCATCCCTCAGCCTAAGTGTTCTCGCCTTCTCGGCAGATTTGGAAAGTTCCAGACGACGAACTCTCTCTTGTTCCTCACGCTTCTGTTCCTGTATTTCGGCTTGTTCTTTAACAGACAGTAGCAGTTCTGTTGCCTGATCATAATAACGGCCATCCCGGCCAGTGTTTGCAAGATAGACGATTAATCTGTCGCGGGCAGACAGTGCATCGCCTGTACGGAACAGTGCCCGTGCTTCGAGGAAATAGAGCGAGTCAGGTATTTCGATATCGAGTGATCTGATTTTTGGGATGAGAGCGATAATTCCCTGATTGTCATCCACCTTCAGTAGACGGGACAGTTCAGTCATTAGTAAGTCGATCTGCACATCCATCGGAAGGTTGTCCGATATGGTGGTGGACTCGCCAAAACTCGTGGTGGGTGAAATCAGCAGGCAGCTGATCAGGGTCACGCTTAGCAGATGTCGAAATAAGTTCACTCAGTTACCTTTGGTTGATAGGTGTTGTCTAACTTCGATAGCCAAGGATATTAGGCTATCTCATTCTAATTGTCGCTCTCTGCGTGTTGATCAGGCATCTTCACAATACTCTTTCAGGACGACCAGACTACCAGCCAGTTGCTTCAGTTCGTCCAGTTTTGCGTCATCGACGGTGATCTGCCAGCGGCTGGTTCTGTAGTTACCCTCGGTCACTGTGTTGATGTCATCACTCAGTTCGATAATCAGAGATGCCCAGCCCTCTGGAGAATGTCTGATCTCTGCAATGTCATCGACGTCTTTTTGAAAATCTATGGGCGTCTGCGTTGTGGCTCTAATCTGTTGAGGCCTGCCACTGTCTCCGCAAAGATAGTCGTGGCTGGACTCACTACGAAAATTAAGCTGGCAAATGTCGAGCATCTGAACCCAGTTCGCCACACGCCGGCCGCTTTCACAATCGTGGGGGGGGGAGGTGTATTGAGAAAGTGAGGATGAAATAAGTGAAACAACATTTTGTGAC
>CAZAZB010000161.1:0-1148 GCA_964489485.1 uncultured Pseudomonadales bacterium
TTCGATCATGCCAAATTCTGCAGCCATTGACTGTCGGACAATTTCTTCTGTGGGCCCGAACATTTGAACAACGTTTTTTCTGGGTTCGAGTGAACGAATGAATTTGAGGTGTGCAGGTGCATCTTCCAACGAATCAGTGAAGGTATCAGGGATTGGCATATCTGCAGCAGAATAAGCGTCCCACCACTTACCAGGTGGTGTGAATGGATGATGCGGATCTGGAAATGAGCATTGTGCAATCCAGGGTGTCGATTTGCGCCCATCTTCTCTTAGCCACGCATTCATTCGTTCTGAAATGAAGGTTGTTGAATAAAGTTCCTCGGGTAGTTGTGGTTTGTATATCTGCCACCAGGCATCTGAACGTTCAAGGGCGGGGGAATCAGGAACGAAACGGCTCAGGAGATCTGCGGCATCTGCACCTTTGTTCAGTGCCCAGCGATAGTGATCACCGGTAACCATATCACCGTGACCTATCGCGAGTTCTGTATGCTGGAAGCCGTAAAAGTCCCCCATGTCAGGCTTACTCGCTGGAGAATACAGCTCAGGATTCTCCAGGTCATCCCACCCGTCAGGATAGGGGTCGTTTACAGTAGGCCCGAGCTTATTCTCAAAGACGACATTTCGACTCATGCCATGTTGAATATGTGATTTACCGATTAATGCTGTGTCATAGCCTGCACCTGCTAGACAGCGGATAAAAGTATTACTGCCCCAATCCAGAGATCGGTCATTAAATATCACACCATGGGCGCTCGGCATTCGGCCGGTGATCATTGAACAGCGATTGGGCATACAGATAGGGTTTGCCACATAGGCACGATCAAATATCGTCGCTTCTGAGGCAAGCCTGTCTAGATTAGGTGTGCGAACGATTTTATTGCCGCCAAAGCCGACATGGTCTGCTCTCAGTTGATCAGCGATTATCCAGAGGATGTTGGGTTGCACGGCGACTCCAGTCGGATTTCTCAGTGGAGGTTTCAAACTATCATAAAACCACAGTGATTTGGTATTGACCTAAGCATGCTTCAATTTCCGGGCATGGCAACGGTTTCCGGTACATTGTCAGGAACATATTTCATCTGACACCAAAATTGTGCACATAACGGTCTATTCAAGAGCACAGGTATTCGATCCATGCGTGTTCAACC
>CAZAZB010000161.1:1248-5865 GCA_964489485.1 uncultured Pseudomonadales bacterium
CCATGCGTGTTCAACCACTGGCAGAACAGAATGCGACTTTTACTCATTCTACTATTCTTGGTCATGACGATTCCGGACGTCGTTAGTGCGGCAACAGGAACTATCATTGAAACGGGTATATGTGGTGAACTGACGGTAGTTAAACACCATAAACATTACCTTGTTGCACAGTGGCACAAGGGGGCAGTATTTGAAAAAGGTGAAAAAGTTAGCAGCGATGATCTCAACTACCTTGGCGTAAAAGTACTTGAGAATACTGATGGCTTACTAGGTGAATACTATTTCGTTGATAAAATATATCCATTCAAGAATGGCCTTCCGCAACGAGGTGGGAAAACGAAACGCCGGTTGAGCATTACTTGTTCATCTAGCACGGGCGAGCATAGGTTCCAGAAGGAGTAGGTTCCAGGAGGGGTAGGTTCCCGTGATAGACTGTGATCGAATTTAAACGATAAAGGAACGACACGATGGCAACAGTCCTGATCACAGGCGCAAACAGGGGAATCGGTCTTGAGATGGCCAGAATATATGCCGGACAAGGCGATACCGTTATTGCTTGTTGCAGGGACCCGCGATCTGCAGATGCATTAAAGGAGATCGCCAATGTACACGTGCAGAAAGTTAGCGTAGGTGATGCGGACTCTGTCGCCGCAATGGCGAGTGACCTCGAAGGCACACCCATTGATGTACTGCTAAACAATGCTGGGACTGGCGGTCCTGCTTACGAAGATCAGACAGTTTCTAAAATGGACTTCGAAGGCTGGGCAGAAACATTCAACGTCAACACCATGGCACCTGTTCGGGTTATGCATGCTCTGCACGATAATCTTAAGCTGGCAGACAATCCTAAGGTCGTTACCATCACCAGCCAAATGGGCGCACTCGATCTGGATATGACCGTGGCGTATGCATACTGTACTTCCAAAGCAGCGCTAAACAAATTCATGAAGATGGCCGCGATTCAACTCGCCGAAGAAAACATTGCAGTGTGCGTTATTCATCCCGGATGGGTCAGAACGGATATGGGTGGACCCAAGGCAGATATTTCGCCTGAAGAGAGTGCTGAAGGCATCGTTAATGTTATTGCCGGATTGAATGCTGACAATAGCGGCAGCTTCTGGAAGTGGGATGGTGAGGTTCATGCCTGGTGACATCCCCAGGGCATGAACTTCGATTGGGCCGTTAACGAATCGGCTATTTATTCGGCCACTCAACGGTTCGCTTTTCACTGAAGGCCTTCGCGCCTTCCTGACGATCCTGGGAGTTCATCACCCGGGTTTGTACATTGTCTGTAATCTGATCGACAGCGTTGTAGTCCAGCGAAGAAGCGCGCACCATGGATTCTTTCATGCCTTGAACGGCGACCGGGCTAAGTTCGCAGAATCGGGCTGCGATTTTTTCGGCTTCTGCCATTAACTGATCTTCTGGTACGATCTTGTTAATCATGCCTACATCGTAAGCTCGTTGGGCGCTAACACGTTCTGCGAGAAGTAGTAATTCGGATGCGATCGCCCAGGGCATGATTCGCGGAAACCAGGCGCAGGGGATGGTCGCAATACCCCACTGTGGTTCCGGTAGCCAAAAAGTGACATCTTCAGTCGCTATCCGGATGTCTGTGTCCAGCGCGATCCACATGCCATAGCCAACAACATGGCTATGTAGTGCGGCGATGATTGGCTTATAAACTTTTTGTGTCTGGGTGATGTCAGGAAAGTCGCCGGTGTAAACGTAATTGTCCGGTGCACCGCCAGAGAGGTCAGCGCCAGCACTAAAACATCGACCACTGCCGGAAAGAATCGCAACACGGAGATCATCATCATCACGAAAATCCGCCCATGCCTCGCTCAACTCCCGGTGCAATACATCGTTCATGGCATTCAGTTTTTCCGGTCGATTAAGTGTCACATAGGCAACCTGGCCTTTCTTCTCATAGATGATGGTTTCCATTGTTCTCTCCGTCTGTTTGAATTGAGCGTAAGTGTATCAATAAAAATGGCCTAAGGGGGTTGACCTGAATCAGCTTCGTTCTGGGGTAAGATCTATTCCGATATGCTTTTACTGCATACTTGGGTGTCCGTATACAGGTACGAACTCTTTATTGGAAAAACCTTGTGTACGGCTAATCGGATATCGAGAAATCCTATTTTTTTGCCGTCGCCTGCTTCAATGTTAATCCTCAATAAGGAGAATAGAATGTCATTGCAGAGATTGAATGTTCTTACGCCAAGGTGACTCTGAATCTAGACATGACATAGACCGCGGAGTGCCAGTGAGCTAATTATTCAGCTAGTCATAGTTGTTTACAGGAATTCAATTACTATCGCAGAGCCGAGAACAATAGTGAAAATGCCGATAACCGACTGTAATCCACTGTTAAGCCAGCCCAATTTACGAGCTGAATAACGCATTGGCAGGGCGATAACAATAGACAAAATTGCCATACCTAGAATTGAACCGATGCCGAAAATCAAAATATAAACCAGGCTTAAGGTGACTGACTGAACGGATTGCACGGTTAAAATAATGAGCGCTGCTGAACCTGCCAGGCCATGCATTAAACCAATATAGAGTGCTTTCAGTCCGTTGCCGCGATGGTGTTCATGATTGTGTGCAGACAGTGAATGATCATTTTGATCTTGGTGATGGTGGGCGTGTAGGTGATGCACCTCATGACCATGTTGGTGGAAGTGGAAATGAATCTTGTCCCGTAATAAGCGGCGAATGACATCAATGCCCAAAACGATCAACATCATACCGACCGCTAACTCAAGCCCTCGTGCCATATTCTCCGGAACAATACTCTCTGACACGATGACGATAGAGCAAAAAAAGAACAATGCCAGGGTATGACCAGCCCCCCAAATCATCCCTTGTTGAATAGCGCTCTTTAAAGTACCGGTACTCGATGTTAACGATGCAATAGCCGCCAGGTGATCTGCTTCCAGGGCATGGCGCATGCCGATGAGAAACCCAGATAGAAGCAGGAGCGTCATTAACCGGTCGTCGTCAAAATATCGTTGAAGTCTATTTGCTTGCCCAGCCACTCATACCAATCATTCATACCATCCCCGGTTGTTGCTGAAACCTGAAACACACGAATCTTTGGATTAACCTGCAATGCATATTCAATACAGGCATCAACATCAAACTTTACATAGGGCAACAGGTCAATTTTGTTCAATATCATGACATCAGCTGCACGAAACATATGGGGGTACTTAATTGGCTTGTCTTCCCCTTCGGTTACAGACAATATTGCGACCTTGCACTTTTCTCCTAGATCAAAAAGCGCAGGGCAAACCAGATTGCCGACATTTTCAATCATCACGACGGAATCACAAGGGGGTTGTAACTCTTCCAGACCGCGTGCCAACATGTCTGCTTCCAGATGGCAGCCTGTACCGGTATTGATTTGAACAACCCGACATCCGGTTGCCCTTATTCGTCGTGCATCGTTTACTGTCTCTTGATCCCCTTCAATCACATTGATTGATAGCTGATTCTTCAAATCTCGAATCGTGCGTTCCAATAAAGTTGTCTTGCCAGAGCCAGGGGAACTGACCAGATTCAACGCAAGGATATTCTTGCCTTCAAACCAGCCGCGATTTTTTGCTGCTATTAGATTATTTTTTGCCAGAATATCTTCTTCGAGCTTAATGGTCGTTCCATGTAGGTTAGCATGGCTGTTCGCACCAAGATCATGACTATTTTCATGGTCGTGCGAGTGCGAATGATCATGTGAATGGCCATGCGAATGATCGTGTGGATGATCATGGGAGTGTTGCGCTACTTCAATCACTTTTCCGGAATCCAGATTGGTTATTGTGGTTGTTTGCTCGTCAGAGCACCCGCAAGTTGTACACATTATGGGTATACCTCCATTTCTTTGATTTTCATTTCTTCTCCGGCAATGCAGGTGATGTCTCGGCCACCACAATCACAGCGACTCAATAGATCTGTCATCTCAAATTCAATGCCACAGGCATTGCAGGCCCCGAGACCTGATATCACATTTATCTCTAATGTTGCATTCTCCAACAAAGTATCTTTGCAACAAATGTCGAAACAAAACTGAATGGCATCCGGCAGGATTGCCGAGAGTTTTCCGATTTCGACAACAACTTTCTTTACCATCTTCTCATCTGCATGCTCCGATACAATGGCAACGATATTGCGCGTAATGCCAAGTTCATGCACTTAACAAATCCTTGGTAATTGCTCACCGAACAACATATCTACAATTCGCTCTCCACCAAACTGGGTCGATAGAATGACGATAGACTGAGGCTTTTCGACGACGTCAGCCACTATCGAACTCATCGACCCAGCGGGGTGTTTGCGCATCACCGATAGGAGGTCTTCCGCCGCATCCGCGGGTACCACCGCCAACAATTTGCCTTCGTTTGCCAGATACAAGGGGTCTAGCCCTAGAATCTCGCACATGCCTCTCACCTCATCGCGAATCGGAATTGCATTCTCGCTTAGCCTGATGCAAACCTGGCTAGCCTCTGCAAACTCATTGAGCACTGTGGCAATTCCCCCGCGAGTCGCATCCCTCATGCAGTGAATATCAGGGCAAACCTCAAACATACTCTCGATGAGTGAGTTTAGCGCCTG
>CAZAZB010000161.1:5965-8807 GCA_964489485.1 uncultured Pseudomonadales bacterium
AGTGAATATCAGGGCAAACCTCAAACATACTCTCGATGAGTGAGTTTAGCGCCTGACAATCAGTCTGGATGGTACTTTGCAAAGCTAAATCTCCACGCGCATCAACGATGGCGGCACCATGATCACCAATGTAACCGTTGATAAGCACCTTATCGCCCGGTTGTGCGCGGTGGGCGCCAATATTGATGCCTTCTGGAATCACGCCAATACCTGTCGTATTGATAAACAATTTATCTGCAGCACCACGTGGGACCACCTTTGTATCTCCCGTGACGATAGATACGCCTGCCTCTTGCGCAGTTTCTTGCATCGAGGCGACAATTCGACGCAGGTCATCAACCAGCAGACCTTCTTCCATAATGACACTGCATGTCAGATAACGGGGTATGGCGCCACCCACTGCCAGATCATTTACGGTCCCGGCCACGGCCAGTTTGCCAATATTCCCGCCCGGGAAAAATAATGGGTCGACCACGTAGGAATCTGTCGTGACTGCCAATCGGTCTCCCTGCGAAATGAGTTCGGACAAGTTAAATCTGGCCTGATCTTCTAGTTTGTTTAATTCTTTATTGTCAAATGCACCGACGAACACATCATCGATCAAATCTCGCATGGATTTACCACCACTGCCATGAGCCATGGTGATCGTTTTGGCAGTGCATTTTCCGGTACGCTGCCGGATGTTTGCCGGGGAGTTCATCGCTGGTTGCTCATAGATTCACCAGATCAAGCTGTCGCATCTTCTCGTTTTTCCGGTTCAGGAGATCATCAAGATTTCCAAAGTTGTAATATGCAGCGCAAGCACCTTCTGTAGAGACCATCAGTGCGCCCATTGGGTTCTCTGGATTACACTGCGTCGCAAAGACCTTACACTCCCAAGGTCGGATGACCCCTTTTAATACTTCCCCACATTGGCAGGACTTGGGGTCAGCGATCTTGATGTTCGGTACCGAAAATTTCTTCTCGGCATCAAAGGTTGCATAGCCTTCCCGCATCTGGACGCCGGAATGATCTATCGACCCAAGACCTCGCCATTCAAAAAACGGTCGTAATTCGAACACCTTTGATAACGCATCAATAGCCGGTGCATTACCCTCCGGCGGGACGATTCTGGCGTATTGGTTTTCGATGTCCTTTCTACCTTCTGCCAGTTGCTTGACCAGCATCCAGATGGATTGCAGTATATCGAGAGGTTCGAAGCCCGTAACAACAAGCGGCTTACCATAGACTTCAGCCACAAAATCAAAAGGACGTTCGCCAACAACCATGCTGACATGGCCCGGTGCCAGGAAGCCATCAATTTTCATATCAGGCGAATCCAATATTGCCTTGATTGTTGGTACCGTTGTGATGTGGTTGCAAAACAAGGTGAAATTACCCACCTGATCCTTCTCTGCCTGCAACACCGTTAATGCGGTACTTGGCATGGTCGTTTCGAATCCCAGAGCAAAGAAAATCACTTCCTTGTCCGGGTTTTTCTTCGCCAGCGCCAGCGCATCCAGTGGCGAATACACCATTCGAATATCCGCACCTTCAGCCTTAGCCTGTAACAGGCTTTTCTTCGAGCCAGGTACCCGCATGGCATCACCGAATGTTGTGAAGATGACATTCGGCCGTTCGGCCAGTGCAACGCAATCATCCACCCGCCCCATTGGCAGAACACACACCGGGCAGCCAGGGCCATGGATGAGCTCAATTGACGCCGGTAACATTTGCTCGATACCATAACGGAAAATCGTGTGAGTATGCCCGCCACAGAATTCCATTAGCTGCAAAGGGCGACCTTCTGTAATATCCAGACCTTCGGTCAGCGAAACGATTTGCTTAACGAGTATTTTCGCTTTGTCTGGATCCCGAAATTCATCTACAAATTTCATTCGCTGTACCTCCTCAAGAAACCGCCCCTCTGCTGCCAAGTTTACCCCGGTTATCCGCCAGTAACGTGTGCACGAGATCCCACAAAATGTGGTAGGTCGCAACATGAACCTCCTGGACTCGATGGATTGAATCAGACTCTACAACCAGACACTGATCAACCAGGCCGCTGGACTTCAATTGACCACCATCTCCGCCGACAAGTGCGAAGGTCGTCATCCCTATCTCTTTGGCTTTAGTAAACGCAAGCAGCAGATTCTGCGAATTGCCGCTGGTAGAAAAGCCAATCAATCCATCCGTCTCTTTTCCGTGAGCTTCAAGTTGTCGGACAAAGACATACTGGGCACCAACATCATTTATGACGGCGCTCATCATGGCGGTATCCATGACCAGGTTGATGGCAGGTAATGCCGGCCGTCCGGTGGTTACCGGGTGTTGGAATTCAACGGCGAAGTGCGACGCGTCACAACTCGACCCGCCATTTCCCATACTCAACATCCGTCCCCCTTGCCTGTAAACACCGGCAATAGACCTCGCTGCTGCAACAATATCGGCACTACTACGTTCAAAAAACTGTCGCTTCACCTCTAGACTGTCACTAGACTTTTGTCGTACTGACTCGAGCAGGACACTTTCTTCCCCGGCCGATTTCCGCTGCCCCCCCTGTAGGAAGGGATAGAGGTCATGCAATTGGTCGGTTTTGTTATTCATACCAATGTTTTTACTTTCTACCTGAACTGCGCATCAGCTCAATCTCCGCCTGTGCTTCGCCGAGCTCAACTAACAACTCCAGCGTTTTCTTTGCTTCATCCTCGTCAATACGACTCATCGCAAAACCTACGTGGACCAATACCCAGTCTCCAAGACATGAGTCAATCAGATGCTCTTCGTTGATGATGCAAGCAATATTGACGACACGTTTAACACCCGCAACATCGACCAGTGCCAATTTTTTGTCAGTATCTGT
>CAZAZB010000162.1:0-1732 GCA_964489485.1 uncultured Pseudomonadales bacterium
TGTGTTAGCGCCAATGTAGACCTGAATTCTACAGAATTCATTGATCCAATGCATGGTCTAGCAATTTTTCAGTGTTGGTACAGACGAATTATCGCTGCCTATCCAATGCTAGAGATTTTTAACAGGTGTTTAAGGTCTTTCAGCATCGGCTTTCCCACTTGATCAGGGGTGAAATACATCATGATATTTCCGTTGGGATCCATCACAAACACCATTTGTTCGAACTGCCCGGAAGCCAGCCTTTTTAATTCGGCCAGGGTACTGGTGCCATCGATGCTGATCAGTTTTACCTCATTATGTTCTCGCGCCAAAAGTGCTTCAAATGCGGAGTCGATTTTTGTCTGCGTCAAAATAACCCGCTGAATGCGAGGTGTGTACTTCCCGAGCCCTATGTGAATCTGTCGGGTCATGTGAAGGGTTTCCTCGCAATTCGCATCACAAGACTTACCGACCGGTATTAGCAACAGCCACTTATGTTCTGGTTCTAGTTTTAGCTCACTGAGTTGGATAGGTGGTTGAATCAAAGTGCCATTATTCGTTGTCATACTTGGCAGTAATTCAGGGAAATTGAAGAATACGATATAGGCAACAAAAATTGGCACAAAAGCAATAGAGATCAAAATAACGAGTTTTGTCCTACCGATCTTGTTATCTGATGCCACCGAATGGGTTTGTGTCTCGCCTGCGCTTCGATCTTCAGTCATCTTCTCTCCTCGTACTAAAATATATAAACGCGATACCAATGGCCAATGCCATGGTAAACCACTGGAGTGCATACCCATTATGCTTAACCGGCGAAATGACGCTTGTCGGCCAATATCTGGGCAGCGCATTCCCATCCGCTTCGTTCAATCTGACCAGGTATGGATACATCGCCTCTCCCAGGAATTTTTGTAAGACGGACGGGCTACTCGCCTGGACAATCATCGGCCAGGAGATATTCGATGTGACAATGTCTTCTGGTGTAAACGAGTTTTCAGCCGCGATGTATAGACTACCCAGACCAGTAGATTTATCTTTTAGCCCGGGCACTATCTGCGTATCCTGCCGCGTCCGCGACATCGGAATAAACCCTCTATTCACCAGTAGCAACTGCCCCGTTAATTCCCTAAAGGGTACCAGTACCTCAAACCCGACCTTGCCATTCAGGACACGGTTGTCCAATAAGAAAAATCGCTCTTCCAGGTAGTGACCCTCTAATTTAACCGGCAACCCGGATAGTTCACGAATGTCATCAGGCAGGTCACTCATGGCCACGGGCATTTGGCCTCTTCTGACCTCATCAAGCGCCATCATCTGTTCTTTTTCAGCAGCCCGGTCAAGCTGCCAGAATCCCAGATTGATGAAGAGCACGAAGAAGGTCACAGAAAACAGGGTGACTTTCCAGTTGAACTGGAAAACAGGAATCTTCACAAAGGTCCGGACGACCGGCTGAAATGAATAACAAGGCGACGTATAATGCAGACACAATTCACATTTTGAAAAATTTCTATGTGGCTAAAAGTTGTCATTGTCATCTTGTTCTTCGCAAATCTAGCCGCTCTCGGAAGCGCATTCTATACCTTACTGGTAGACCAGGGGAGAGGGGGTAAGAGAACCGCACGCCTGCTATTGATCCGTGTCTCACTTGCCGCACTACTTCTCCTCTTTATTGCCTACGGATTTTGGAGCGGTCAACTGGGCATGTCCGCCCCCTGGTATTCCTAACCATATTATTATGGGAGCCATATTA
>CAZAZB010000162.1:1832-8704 GCA_964489485.1 uncultured Pseudomonadales bacterium
CCATATTATTATGGGAGCCATATTAGACGACAAAATGTAAAAGGCCTCGTCTACCGAGGCCTTTTATCGTCTCTATCTGGATAAAACTAATCAGAGCTTCCTTAGATTACCTAGCCTCCCAGTACATATACAAATACAAATAAACCCAGCCAGACAACATCTACAAAGTGCCAGTACCAGGATGCTGCCTCAAAACCGAAGCAATCATCCGCGGTGAAGTGTCCTTTCAAGGCGCGCCCCAACATAACGATCAACATGAAGGTGCCGAGTGTTACATGAGCCCCGTGGAAACCGGTGAGCATAAAGAATGTCGTGCCATAAATACCCGCATTCAGGGTCAGCCCAAGTTCATGGTATGCATGGTAATACTCATATCCCTGAACAAACAGGAAAGCGATTCCAAGCACGACTGTAAGCGTAAGCCAACGCGTTAGCTTTTTCCTGTTGTCTTCCTTGATACCGTGATGCGCCATCGTCACCGTAAAACTTGACGTGACCAGCAGGATTGTATTGATGAGCGGCAAACCCCAGGGCGACATCACTTCTTTGGCACCCGGGAATCTTGACGGATCCGGTGTATTCAGTAACGGCCATTCTGGCGTGTATTCAGGCCATAACATATCACTGGGCCCTCGATCGCCAACACCACCAATCCAGTCAACAACAAAAACACGAACATAAAAGAGAGCACCGAAAAAGGCGGCAAAAAACATAACCTCTGAAAAGATAAACCAGCTCATGCCCCAGACATAGGATCTATTCATCTGGGCGCTGTACATTTTGGCATGGTTCTCTTCAATAACCTTGCTAAACCAGGCAAACAGAGTTCCAGCAAGCGTTAATGCGCCTGCCATTAATACAAGAGTACCGAAGCTGCTTTCAACACCCGCCTGGATCTCATTGAGCACATTGCCCGTTCCATAAACCGTCAGGAATATCCCGATCGATGCAAGGATCGGTAAGTTACTGTTATGTGGCACATAGTAACTTTCGTATGTATCTTCTGAGGCCATATTTTTCTCCATCATCATTTGTTCTTTAACCCTGCATCCTTAATACAACAGAAAGGGCAGGTCATTTCATCCAGGATAATCTGTTAGTTAACTTCCTGCTTTGTCAAACCTGAATCAGTAACAGCGGTCGTCTCAAACTGATCGGTGACATCAAAAAGAGTATAAGACAGGGTCAATGTCGTAACATCCGCTGGCAGATCAGGATCTATAATAAAACGTAACGGCATGTCACGCGCTTCACCAGCATCTAACTGCTGTTGGTCAAAGCAAAAGCATTCCGTTTTATGCATATACTCTGCTGCATGAAATGGCGATATGCTCGGTACAGCTTGCGCCACTATTGAATGGCTTGTTGGATTGCGTGCATAAAAGGTTGTCGAGTTAAGCTCGCCCGGATGAATCTTGATTGATCGTTTCTCCGGCCTGAACTCCCACGGCATTCCAGCATTGTTCGTGGTCAAAAACTGCACTGTGATTGTCCTGTCGAGATCAACCTTCGTCGCCTCAGTCACCGTATACTGTCCAGCTGTTTTGCCATTGGCGCCAGTAATCTCACAAAAAACATCATAGAGAGGTACCAGCGCAAACCCAAAAGCAAACATCCCGACAACAACGCCAACAAGACGAAAAATGTGCATTTTCTTTTTTACAGATTCCTCTGCCATTTGTTATTTACCCGTGCGCCTCAGTAAGATCCTTGGGAGGTGTACTAAACGTATGGTATGGCGCTGGTGAAGGGATAGTCCATTCCAACCCATGAGCACCTTCCCATACTTGATCGGTCGCTTTCTTGCCGCCTTTGATTGTCTTGAGCACAATAAAAAGAAATAGCAGCTGACTGAAACCAAAGATGAAGGCACCTATACTTGAAATCATATTGTAGTCTGCAAACTGCAATGCGTAGTCTGGAATTCGTCGCGGCATACCCGCCAAACCAACAAAATGCTGTGGGAAAAACAAGATATTGACGCCGATAAAAGACAACCAGAAATGCGTCTTACCCAGTGTCTCGTCGTACATGTTGCCAGTCCATTTTGGAATCCAGTAATAGACAGCTGCCATAATCGAAAATACGGAACCTGGCACCAACACATAGTGAAAATGTGCAACGACAAAGTAGGTATCGTGATATTGAAAATCAGCAGGCGTTAATGCCAACATCAGGCCGGATAAGCCACCAATCGTAAACAGAATGACGAAAGCGATAGCAAATAGCATCGGTGTCTCGAAGGTCATAGAACCTCGCCACATGGTTGCTACCCAGTTAAACACCTTCACACCTGTCGGTACGGCAATCAACATCGTGGCATACATAAAGTAAAGCTCACCTGCGATGGGAATCCCCACGGTAAACATGTGGTGGGCCCAGACAATAAATGACAGGAAGGCGATGGAAGCGGTCGCATAAACCATTGAGTCATAACCAAACAGTCGCTTGCGTGCAAAGGTTGGAATGATCGCTGATACCACACCAAACGCGGGCAGGATCATGATGTAAACCTCAGGATGCCCAAAGAACCAGAAAACATGCTGGAATAAAACCGGATCACCACCACCCGCAGCACTAAAAAATGCTGTACCAAAGTGAATATCCATCAGCATCATGGTAACGACCCCCGCAAGAACCGGCATGACGGCAATCAGCAGGTAAGCTGTGATTAACCAGGTCCAGACAAATAGAGGCATTTGCATTAACTTCATGCCTGGAGCACGCAAGTTAAGAATGGTTACAACAATATTGATTGAGCCCATGATGGACGAAATCCCCATCAAGTGAACGGCAAATATGAAGAATGTCACACTGGGTGGTGCATATTCCGTTGACAGGGGAGCATAGAATGTCCAGCCAAAATTAGGCGCTCCACCATCCATCAGGAAAGTACTTGCCAGCATAGTGAATGCAAATGGCAGTATCCAGAAACTGTAATTATTCATTCTCGGCAGGGCCATATCGGGCGCGCCAATCATCATCGGAACCAGCCAATTCGCCAGGCCAACAAATGCCGGCATGACGGCACCAAATACCATGATCAGACCATGCATGGTCGTCAATTGGTTAAAAAACTCTGGCTCCATAAGCTGCAAACCAGGCTGGAACAGTTCTGCTCGAATAAGCAGCGCAAGTGTTCCACCTGTCAGAAACATGATAAAGCTCAACCACAGATAGAGAGTACCGATATCTTTGTGGTTAGTGGTTCGTACCCACCGCATGATGCCCTTGTCCGGGCCATGATGGTGATCGTCGTGATGTTCTTCAATAACTGCGCTCATCCTGTTCTCCTACTGGCCTTCGCTTAGCATTTCGTTGATTTTTTTGGGCTGAATCATGTCGCCCATGTTGTTACCCCAGGCATTTCGCTCGTAAGTGATTACCGCAGCTATCTGTGCAGGGTTCAGCTGAACACCAAATGCCTGCATGGCAGTACCTGCCTTGCCGTGCAAAACGATGTTAACGTGATCCTCGATAGGTCCGTGCGTAATGCCAGCAGTGAGTGCCGGGAATGCCGGCGGAATGCCTTGCCCATTCGCCTGGTGGCAGGTCATGCAATTCTGGTTATAGACCTCTTCGCCTGTTTCGATCAGCTCTGCCATAGTCCATTGCTTACCAACGGTTTCGTACGCCACGCGCGCCTCTTCCTGCTTATCTGCCAACCAGCTATCGTATTCAGCCTGCTCAACGGCATGTACTACAACAGGCATAAATCCATGGCTCTTACCGCAGAGTTCAGCACATTGCCCCCGGTAGATACCCGGTTCCTCAGCAATCGCCCAGGCTTCATGAACAAAACCGGGAATGGCATCTTTCTTGACAGCAAAATCAGGAACCCACCAGGAGTGAATCACATCATTAGACGTGATCAGAAAACGGATGCGTTTGTTAATTGGAATGACCAGCGGATTATCGACATCAAGAAGGTAGTGTTCCCTTTTGTTCGTTTTATTGTGAATCTCATCTTGCGGGGTGAGCAGGTTGCTCATGAACTGTACTTCTTGAGTCGGATCGTCGGCCAGATAGGTATATTGCCACTTCCACTGATAGCCAGTAATTTTGATGTCCACATCTGATTCTGCGGACTCGTACATGGCACGAAGAGTACTGGTCGCGGGGACTGCCAGGGTCAACAAAATGATGATGGGTATGATGGTCCAGGCGATTTCGATCTTCGTACTTTCATGAAAGGTCGCAGGAACTGCACCAAGTGATTTTCTATGCATCAACATAGAGTAAATCATGGTGCCAAACACAAGGACGCCAATCACAACGCAAACCCAGAGGACGGTCATATGTAGCCCGTAAACTTCTCGGCTGATTTCGGTCACTCCCTGCCGCATATTCAGCCCGGACCAATCGGCCAGGGCAAAATTGCTCAGCAGCAGCAGCGACAACGCAACTAGCCATTTAAACCGCTTCGCTCTATCCATCGTAAGGAAACTCCATATTGTAGAAATGCACAGAACCACGCACCAGGTGCGTGGTTCTAATAATTCATCATCGTTCTTTGATTGATTGACGCTTCGAAACTACTCTTCTTGTTATTTTCGAACAGACTACTGCCTTTATACCAGTTCCGACAGGGTGTTCAGAACGGCGTATAAACGCAGAATACTTGCCAAAGCCCCAAAAAGCGACGCAATTATATCAGCGACTCACGGTTTCTCAACCTTATAGCCCTGATATATTCAGGGTTTTATGATCTATGACCTTCAGAATCTATGATCAGGACAGTCTGCACGCCATCTTCAGGGGTGCTTTTGGTCTTGTCACTTGCGCCCACCTGATAGTGACAGGCAGCGCATCTTTGCCATTTTATGTCCTCCAGTATCATGACATATATTTTGTCCAGAGCACCGCAGGACGGGCAGGTTGCACCGGCAATGAAGCGTTTCACAGGATGCCCTCTTGCTTTAACAATGCATCAACTTTAGGCTCCCGGCCTCGAAAAGATATGAACAATTCCATCGCATCTCGCGACCCGCCCTGTTCCAGCACAGTCGAGAGAAACTTTTCGCCCGTTTGCCTATTAAATATTCCATCTTCCTCAAATTTAGCAAAAGCATCGGCTGACAAGACCTCTGCCCACTTATAACTGTAGTATCCCGCGGCATAGCCGCCACCAAAAATATGCGAGAACGCATGTTGAAATCGATTAAAGGAGACCGCGGGAATAACGGCGACCTGTGCACGTACCTTATCGAGTATCTCTTGAATTTGATTGTCCCTGGTCGCGTCGAACTCTGCATGTAAGCGAAAATCGAACAGTGAAAATTCAAGCTGTCGCACCATCATCATGGCCGACTGGAAATTCTTCGCTTGAAGCATTTTGTCCAGTAACTCACCAGGCAATGGCTCATCTGTTATGTAATGACCCGAGATAAATGCCAGCGCTTCGGGCTGCCAACACCAGTTTTCCATAAACTGACTCGGAAGCTCCACCGCATCCCAGGCAACACCATTGATACCTGAGACAGCCGCACAATCAATCTGGGTCATCATATGATGAAGTCCATGGCCGAACTCATGGAAGAGCGTCACAACTTCATCATGTGTCAAGAGTGCCGGATCATTATCTAATGGTGCCGTAAAATTACAGGTCAGATAGGCAACAGGTAGCTGCAAACTGCCATCAAGTTTTTTGCGTCTTACGCAGCACTCATCCATCCAGGCGCCACCTTTTTTGTGGCTTCGTGCATAGGGGTCAAGGTAAAACCGAGCGATGACCTGACCTTCCTTGCTGATATTGAATGTCATCACATCCTCGTGCCAGGTATCGATGTTCGTCACCTGCACAATATCGATGTCATATAATCGCCGAACAACCTCAAACATACCCTTGATAACACGTGGGGCGGGGAAATAGGGGCGCAGCTCCTCAGCGGAAATATCATATTTAGCCTTTTTTAGTTTTTCCGCAAAATAGCCGATATCCCAGGGACAAAGTTCAGATATGCCTGCGGTCTCAAACGCAAAATTACTAATCTCCTTGTATTCCTTTTCCGCCACCAGTTTTGATTTGTTTGCCAGCTCTTCGAGAAAAGTAATGACCTGCTCAGGTGTATCCGCCATTTTTGTTGCAAGTGATTTTTCTGCAAAATTATTAAAACCCAACAATCTCGCCTGCTCCGCCCGCAGTTGCAGTATGTCGATCATCAATTGAGAATTATCATACTCTCCATCACCCGGTCCAATATCTGATGCCCGGGTCACAAATGCCTCATAAATTTCTTTCCTCAGGCGGCTGTCGTCACAATAGGTAATAACGGGCAAATAACATGGCATATCCAGCGTTAGCAAAAATCCTTTTTGGCCCCTTTGTTCTGCCGTCTGTTTCGCTAATCCCAGCGCACCTTCGGGCAGACCTGCGAGCAGGTCTGCATCCTCAATGAGCATGCTCCATGCACCGGTTGCATCAAGGACGTTGTCGCTAAATTGACTGGACAATTCCATCAGAGAAGTACTGATCTCACCGAAACGTTTTTTCTGTGCTTCATCGAGATCTATGCCCGACAACCTGAATTCCCGAAGTGCATTTTCAATAGTCTTCTTCTGGGCAACGTCGAGATCTGCGAATGACGATGATTGATGTATCGCACGATAGGCTTCGAACAGGGCCTGATTTTGACCCATTGCCGTGGCATACTCGCTGAGCAAGGGTAAACACCCGTTATACACCTCTCTGAGTTCGTCAGAATTGACAACCGAGTTGAGATGACTCACTGGGGACCAGGACCTGTTCAACCGGTCTTCCAATTCATCTCGCTGTTGAATGAGATCAACCCAATTTTCCGCACCCCTGTCTAACAGCACCTGAATTCCATTGCGGCAGTCTCCCAACAAGTCGTCGATGGCGGGGTGGACTT
>CAZAZB010000163.1:0-8698 GCA_964489485.1 uncultured Pseudomonadales bacterium
ATGAACATTGGCCTGTGAGAGTCGATTGAAGAGAGTCGACTTGCCTGCATTAGTATAACCCGCCAGAGATACTGTCTTGATATCGGACCGTGTCCGGGCACGGCGATTTTGTCCCCGCTGTTTTCGCACCTTGACCAGACGCTGGTTGATCTTTTTGATCCGGTCACCGAGCATTCTCTGGTCTGATTCAAGCTGTGTTTCACCGGCACCACCAAGGCCTGCTGAAGACCCTTGTCCTTTACCTGAACCCCCTCGCTGACGATCAAGGTGTGTCCAACCTTTAACCAGTCGTGTTGAAGCATGATGTAATTGAGCAAGTTCTACCTGACATTTACCCTCATGGGTGCGTGCACGCTGGGCAAAGATCTCCAGGATCAAACCGGTTCGACTCAATACCCGCTTTTCAAGAAAACGCTCTATATTACGTTCCTGGGTCGGCGACAGGTCTTCATCAAAAACAATGAGCTCAGCTGAGACATCAAGCGCCAGCGCCTTTATTTCATCAAGCTTCCCCGCTCCGATAAAGGTGCCAGGATGGGGGAATTTCCGCCTGCTCTCAATTTTTGCAACGGCTTCAAGCCCCGCAGACAGCGCCAATTCCTGCAATTCACTCGCTGTCGCCAGTTCAGAGTTCTGACGGTCTATATGTACCAGCAGGGCTCTGGAACCCGCTTCGGGACGTTCAAAAAACAAGCGTTTTGATCTCGTTAAACATCATCATCCTCGTCGTCCTCGGTAGAAATTTTGACATTTCTTGAAGGTACAACTGTCGAAATTGCCGACTTATAAATCATTTGACTCACAGTATTGCGCAACAAAATAACAAACTGATCAAAGGATTCTATTTGGCCCTGCAGCTTAATGCCGCTAACCAGATAAATAGATACTGGAATCCGGTCTTTCCTCAAGGCGTTTAGGAAAGGGTCTTGTAAAGATTGCCCTTTTGACATTTTGCTCTCCTGCTGTGTCATTGTCCGTCCAGTCATTGTCCGTCCATACGTTCAAATTGTGAAGCTAACTAACCGATACCTACAATATGCTGGCACCTTCAAGAATTTTCAAGACCTGCGGCACATCTACCGAGTTAATTAACCTAAGATTTTTCCAGCTGCGTAGCCAAGTGTGCTGGCGTTTCGCCAATTGTCGGGTCGCAATAATCGACTTCTCACGCATGGTTGCATAGTCGAGTTCACCCTGCAAATGCGCCCATATCTGTCGATATCCCACTGCTTTGATGGCAGGTAGATCGGGATGCAGGTCACCACGCTGGTACAACCTGCTTACCTCTTCCACAAAACCTTGCTCCAGCATCAGATCGAACCGTTGTGCAATTTTTTCATGCAGTCTTTTACGGTCCGGCGGAATAATCGCAATTTCTATGAGGTCAAATGGGCAGGCCACCTGACCCAATCTCAGCAGAGAGGTCATCGATTGTCCGGTGATTTTGTAGACTTCAAGGGCACGCTGCAACCTCTGGGGGTCATTGGGATTGATTCTTTGCGCAGCCTCCGGATCGACATCGGCCAAACGGTTGTGTACGAAGCCCCAGCCCTTGTCCAATGCCACATCCGCGATCTGTGCCCTGATCTGTTCGTCCGCCACCGGTAACCGGGCAATGCCATCTTTTAGGGCCTTGAGGTAAAGCATCGTGCCCCCGGTCAGGAGCGCAAGATTGCCACGCCCCTGAATCTGGTCAATCAACTTGATAGCCTCTTCACGAAAGTCAGCAGCTGAATAGGGTTCCGACGGGTCACGAATATCGATTAGATGGTGTGGGATCTGTTCCCGAATGGATGAGTCTGGTTTTGCTGTACCAATATCCATGGAGCGATAAACCTGTGCAGAATCGACACTGACAATCTCAAGGTTGATTTTTTCCGCAAGCGCCACTGCAAGATCCGATTTGCCACAGGCAGTTGGTCCGGTGATGACAAGTACTTTCTCCTGTGTAATGAGCGTCACCTTCCCCGCATAAATAGGCTGTCGAGTTCTGCAATCGACATTTCAGACCATGTTGGGCGTCCGTGGTTACATTGTCCGCTTCGTTCCGTTTCCTCCATGTCCCGTAGTAAAGCATTCATTTCCGGCAGGGTTAAACGGCGATTTGCACGAACAGATCCATGACATGCCATGGTGGACAAGATCGCTTCCTTGTGTTCCTGAATACGCAAAGTAGAACCATATTCGAGAAAATCAGATAATACGTCGCGAACCAACTGTTCGGCATTTGTTCGACTTAGCAAAGCCGGAATACCACGGACAACGACAGATTCGGAGGAGGCTAACTGAATGTCGAAACCCAGCTCATCGAAATGCGAAGCAAACTCCTCAACGACCTGACCTTCTTTTTCACTAATGGCGATGGAGACCGGAACGAGAAGTGGCTGCATCTTCATGCCATCGGCATCAGCGGCGTTTTTCATTCTCTCGTAGGTAATCCGTTCATGTGCCGCATGCATGTCAACAACGACCAGACCCCGAGCGTTCTCGGCAAGAATGTAAATGCCCTGTAGCTGCGCTAGTGCATAGCCAAGGGGCGGGATGACATCTTCTTCTGACGCCAAAATCGAAGTGGATTCTTCACCAGTACTGCCCGCTAGCAATCTCGCATAATGCGGCAACTGCTCGGAAATCTGCCTCGAGCCACCACCCTGGTTGAACATCATATTGTTCTGTACTGGCTGGGGACCTGATTGGTAAGGGTTTTCAACGGGCGCCTGCTCCATGCCTTCTTCCGGCCGAACATCCGCAAGAATGCGGTGAACGGTTCTAAAAATGAAATCATGTACCTCGCGGCTCTCACGGAAGCGAACTTCATGTTTTGTCGGGTGAACATTCACATCCACCAGTGCCGGGTTAATGGTTAAAAAAAGCGCGAAAACAGGATGCCTGCCATGATAGAGAACGTCCGAGTAACCCTGTCTTACAGCATGACCAATCAGTTTGTCCTTGATGACACGACCATTGACGAAAAAGTATTGTTGATCTGCCTGACTTCTGGAGTAGGTGGGTAAACCAATCCAGCCATGCAATTTCAATCCATGATTCTCTTCTTCAAAAAAAAGGGCATTGTCTACAAATGCCTGACCGAAGACGGCAGATATTCTGCGACCAATTTCAACCTCGGTCACACAAGCCGGGTATTGTTTAACAACCTTGCCATTGTGCATCAGGTTGATCGTTACCTGCGGATGACTGAGGCTGATCTTGCGCACAACATCTTCAGTTCTCTGAAACTCTGTTCGCTCGGTACGCAGGAATTTACGTCGCGCGGGTGTGTTATAAAACAGATCTTTCACTTCAACTGTTGTGCCCACCGGATGAGGTGCTGGATTCTTTTCGACATCCATTCCTTCACCCGCAGCACTCACCCGCCAGCCTTCACGAGAGTCAGAGGTTGCGTTGCTGGTGAGCTCCAGTCGAGAAACAGATGCAATACTTGCCAGCGCTTCTCCCCTGAACCCGAGCGTTGAAACTGCCTCAAGATCACCAACGTCTTCGATTTTGCTGGTTGCATGGCGACTGAGTGCGAGTGTTAGATCATTCTCATCAATGCCACACCCATCGTCGCGCACTTTGATTAGTTTGGCTCCACCGGCTTCCAGCGTAATTTCAATACGCCTACATTCAGAATCCAGAGAATTCTCCAGCAATTCTTTCACTACCGATGCAGGTCGCTCTACTACCTCACCCGCGGCAATCTGGTTCGCTAGCCTCTGACTGAGTTGTTTGATTCGCTTCATACTTACCATTGTCTATATTTTGATCTATATTTTGATCTATATTTGGGTCTATATTGAGGTCCATATCGGGAGCTATATAGGGCTATCCAGGCGTTTTCTATCCCGCGGCGAACATCGCCCAACCGGACAGACAAACTACCGCTATCCTATCGTAGTAGAGGTCACGACGCTGGAATTTTTAGTATTTGACCAATGAGAATCGTGTTGTTGTTCAATCCGTTTAACTTCTTGAGATTCTCGAAGTTCACACGATATTTAGTAGCTATTTGAGACAGGGTGTCACCGCTCACAATGACATAGGTCAACGACTTTTCGCTCTCGCCATAATTTTTCCATGCGAGAAATGATCCCGCCGGCGGATTATCTCTGAGATATCGAGTAATCCCGTCGAATATCGCATTCGCCAATTTTTGTTGATGGGATTTTGTCCTTAATTTTTTTGCCTCGCCGGGGTTGGATATGAACCCCGTCTCGATCAACAATGAAGGGATATCAGGCGATTTGAGAACCAGGAATGCAGCCTGTTCAACATGTTTCTTGTGAAGCTTATTAACAGACGAGATACTGCGCAGCACATCTTCACCCATCTCCAGACTCGCATTCAAACTATGACTCATGGACATGTCTAACAAGACCTCTGCCAGCAAATCATCCTTGTCAACCAGGCTGATGCCGCCGACGCCACCAATGAGATCGGCACGATTCTCTTTCTCTGCCAGCCATCGTGCTGCCTCGCTGGTTGCTCCTTTTTCCGAAATGGCATAAACCGATGCGCCATTCGCCTGGGCAATTTTGAATGCATCCGCGTGAATGGAGACAAAGATATCCGCCTGATTATTACGGGCGATCTCTGTTCGTTTCCTGTGGGCAATATAATAGTCTCCCTTGCGGACAAGAATACTTTTGAAACCTGGTTCATGGGTAAATAGCTTGTCCAAGCGCTTCGCGATCCCAAGTACGACCCTTTTTTCCTGAAGCTTGCCGTGACCAATAGCACCCGGATCATCTCCACCATGGCCTGCATCAATGGCGATGACCACGTCACGCATCTGTCGCGCGATCCGATCAGCTTTTTGTACAACCGGTTTGAGCTGTTGTTCGTCCGTATAGAGGTCGACGACCAGTCTGTCGCCATATTGCATGATCGGCTTTAAAATAAAACTACGAGGGCGAACTTTGGTAGACAAATCCAGTACGACTCTCAGATCAGATCCTTCTCGGACCGAGCTTCGCATCGAAATAATCGGCGTATCTTCCAGTGCTGAACTCACGACGCCCTTCGATAATGTAGCCTGACTGATATCAATAACCAGTCGATGAGGGTTGTCCAGCGTAAAGACTCTATGCTCAACCGGACGGTTGAGATCAAACACAATTCGGGTTCTCTCTGGCGAGGGACGGACGCGAACATTATCTATCGAGGCAATTGCTGCAGCGATGGGCAGGGGTAGAAAAAGTAAACTCGCTACGATGAGGGGCAGAAGACCCCTGTATTCCAACAGTCTTTCCCCCGTACTATTATCTATCGATCTATTGAACAACATCATTAAGGTTCGTAATTAAGGTTCGTTCACCCACTCCAGCCTCAAACGCTTCAATATTGTATCGCCGTATTCTGATTTCGATGAAATGATCACTCGCCGGCTTCGACCTTCAAGCAACAACTCTATATCAAGATCGCAATCCGGTAATGTACCATCCGCTTTCTCTGGCCACTCAATCAAGCACAGTGATTGATCAGCAAAATATTCATCTATCCCGATATATTCTAACTCGTCAGGATCATTTAGTCTGTAGAGATCGAAATGATACACCTGACCCCCCTGGCAAGAATAAGGCTCAACCAGTGTGAATGTGGGGCTTTTTACTGCACCCTGGTAACCGAGTTCGCGCAAAACGCCGCGACACAGGGTCGTTTTACCCGCACCAAGATCACCTCGCAGATAAACAACACCGCCTTTATTGATGTGGCGCGCCAGTGTGGAACCGAATGCAGTCGTCGCTGCTTCATCTTCGAGCGCGCATTTGAGCGAACCATTCAGTTGTTCATCCATTAACCAGCCGCCGAACGATTGGAATGAGATCAGTGGCAATCATACCTTTTTCTCCCTGGTCGTCTGCTACTTGATCACCCGCCATTGCATGCAAGAAAACACCAGCGTTTGCCGCTCTGAATCCATCCATTCCCTGTGCCAAAAAACAACCGATGATACCGCTCAACACATCTCCCATGCCTGCGGTGGCCATACCCGGATTACCCAGGGGGCAGAGACTTGTCTCCTTACCGTCTGACACCAGTGTCCCGGCACCCTTTAATAGCACGGTGCCGCCATAATATTCTTGTAATAACCTGACAGATTTAAAACGATCCGCCTGAATACCTGATTCCAGTACCCCGCTGACGTCACCATCATCAGACCCGAGATCCTTAGCGCCACTGAGAGCGCCGCTGAGTAAACGGTTCGCTTCACCAGGATGGGGTGTTAAGACCCAATTGGGATTTTGTTTATCGTTTTTCATACTGCTCTTGTGGCTGTTCTCCTGGCGAAAGATTACAGTAGGTTCGGAAAAAGTCTTCGCCAACAATGTTAATCCGTCAGCATCAATCAATATGGGCAACTCTGATTCCAGAGCCGCGTTGAACAGTTCTTCCGCCCAGACATCCAAGCCCAAACCTGGCCCAACTACGACCGCTGTTGCTCGTCGAAGCATCTTATCCAGATCCTGCTTACTCCTGACACCAAGCGCCATGACTTCTGGACAGCGAACGAGTAAGGGTGCGATATTTTCATCGCGGGTTGCCACGCTGACCAGCCCCGCCCCTGCGCGCAAAGCCGCTTGGGCACACATCAGGGCTGCACCTCCCATGCCATTATTTCCCCCAATGACGAGAACATGACCATGGCTTGTTTTGTGAGAGTTTCTGGATCTGCGGGGCAACGAAGGTCTCTCCATCATGAATACAGCAGTCTGTTTCTTCTGATTTCGCTTCGCTGGATGACGCTGAAAAATGTCTTCTTCCGGTACCCCCAGTGGTTCAAATATAACCTCGCCGCTTAGATCCGGGCCATCATTCGTATATAGCCCTCGCTTCCTACCAATAAAGGTTACCGTGACATCAGCGACAATACCGGCTCCAAGGACGCTCCCTGTATCGGCGCAAAGACCCGAGGGTATATCCACTGAAAGTACAGGTTTGTGTAGTCGGTTAATTCGCCTGATGACCTCGGCATACTTCCCCCGGACGGGCCCGCCAAGCCCTGTCCCCAACAATGCATCAACGAATAGTTCGCCCTGGTACTCTGCATCTGGCGGTGCAAATTCCGCTCGACTATCCCTGCAATATTGATAGGCAACAAGGGCGTCACTGCCGAGCTTCGTCCTGTCGCCAACATCAATGACTTGTACCTTAATGTCTCGTCCAGCAAGAATACCGGCAATGATATAACCATCACCTGCGTTATTCCCGCTGCCGCAGACGACGGTGATGGCACCTAAATCCGGCCAACGAGACGCCATTTGTGCCACGCAGGCATCGGCAGCCCTTCTCATCAGCGTGATGCCGGGAATGCCAAGTTCTTCAATGGCGACACGGTCCTGTTCCCTTACCTGCGCCGCGGTGAAAAGGCTGGTCACCATTAATTTACCTTATGTCTCATTTACTATATGTCTCATTTACCCTAAGTCTGACCGCCAATATGCCGGTGGTGTTCCGAGCCTGCAATTGCACCTGATCTCGACGAATTATAAGGTATAGCCCGCTCGCACTGGATTATATATGACAGAATTGCTCTACACAGAACTCGCAGGACATATCCACCAATGGGGTTCCGACCTGGGCTTTCAACAGGTCGGTATCACTGATACTGATTTAAAGGAACATGCCGATCACCTGGAAAGATGGCTGTCTCGAGGATTCCACGGTGAAATGCACTACATGTCGCAGCATGGAACAAAGAGAAGCCGCCCATCTGAACTGATTCCTGGCACCTATCGAGTGATCAGCCTACGCATGGATTACCTGCCAGAAGGTGATGACATGAGCGAGGTTCTCTCACGCAATCAGAACGCGTATGTCTCACGCTACGCTTTAGGCCGTGACTATCACAAGGTCATTCGAAAAAGACTAAAGAAGCTGGAAATTCGAATTCAGGACCACCTGAAATACCACAAGATAGAAGGCTTTACGGCAAGGGTTTTCACAGACAGCGCACCCGTTCTTGAGAAAGCACTGGCAGAAAAAGCCGGACTCGGTTGGATCGGCAAGAATACCCTCCTCATGAATCGACACGAAGGTTCCTGGTTTTTCCTTGGCGAGATTTTCACCAACATCCCGCTCCCCGTAAACGACATCATTGCGACCAATCGGTGCGGGTCTTGTCACGCCTGTATGGATGTTTGCCCGACAAACGCCATTATTGCGCCCTACCAACTCGATGCAAGGCGGTGTATTTCTTACCTGACCATTGAAAGCAGGGAATCTATTCCCGAACACCTACGCAAACCGATGGGCAATCGTATATTCGGATGTGATGATTGCCAACTTGTTTGCCCCTGGAATCGATACGCCAAAACAACAACCGAAAATGATTTTACGCCGCGACACGGACTGGACTCAATCGATCTACTGGCGCTTTTTCTCTGGACTGAAGATGAATTTCTTAAGAAGACAGAAGGTTCACCCATCAGGCGAACAGGCTATGAGGGGTGGCAACGCAATCTGAGTGTCGCAATGGGGAATGCCAACTATGAACCACAGATTCTGCAAGCGCTGGAAAAATCCTTGCCAACGGCCAGTGAAATGGTCGCGGAGCACATAAGCTGGGCAATTCAGCAACAGCGAGAGAAAAACATAACCGCTGTGATTTGAACTTCCGATCAGGCACTAGCTCATTCTAAAAAAGGAATCGCGATACTGCTTCAGTTCCTCGATTGATTCCTTTATGTCATCCACC
>CAZAZB010000164.1:0-8627 GCA_964489485.1 uncultured Pseudomonadales bacterium
GGTGCTGGTCCAGATTTTCTGACCGTTAATGATCCACTCATCGCCATCGAGTTCAGCCTTTGTGGTGAGGCTTGCCAGGTCACTGCCCGCGCCGGGTTCAGAGTACCCCTGGCACCAGATCATCTCCCCCTGTATTGTCGGTTTGATAAACTGCTGTTTCTGTTCTTCGGTTCCCATTTCCAGAAGTACTGGCGTTAGCATGGATATTCCCTGACCGCCAAGCCCTGTGTTCATTTGTGCCTGTCCAAATTCCTCTGCAATAATCCGGGATTTAATAATGTCGGGTGCCGCACCATAACCGCCATAGGCACGGGGAATGGTCCGTGAGTGATAGCCGTTTTCAATCAAGAGCTTTTGCCAGGCAAGTGCATCCTTGTGCCGAGGACCGCTGGATTTCGGCTGCTGGTCCTTGTGCTGCTCAATGAAATCACGCACCTCCTGACGAAATTCTGTGTACTGCTGACCAAATGAAAGGTCCATACTGTCCTGCCTAAATAAGTTTTATGGTTAATATTGCATCACCATATGCCACAACTTTCTGCCCGCCTTTGAGGCGAATGACTCGCTAAAAAGAGCTACAAACTGCGGAATATCAAGTGCAGACTATCACAAAATTATCTGCCTATTCTCGATGATGGGTCAACTAATTGGCAGCTTGCAGTACGAAACCCTCGTGATATGTGAACGACACCCTCGTGATATGCTCTGGGTAATACTGAAAGTAGAGGGAGATTTCATTGCTAAGTGAAGATGAGATTCTGGAAGCGGCCACTGGTCTGCACAATGCGGAGAAAGCCAGATCACAGATAAAAGCTATCACCCGTCACCATCCTGATATTTCTATGTCAGAAGCCTATGCCATTCAACAGGCCTGGATGAAGATTAAACATGCAGAGGGTCGACGGACAATTGGTTACAAAATAGGTTTGACGTCGCGAGCGATGCAGGCGGCCATGCAAATCGACGAACCTGACTATGGAACCTTGCTGGATGATATGGCGTTCGACAATGGTTCTGACATCGAAGCTGCGATCTTTTGCGACCCGAAAATTGAAGTCGAACTTGCATTCGTTCTGAAGGAAGAGCTGGAAGGCGAAAATCTCTCCATCATGGATGTCTTAAATGCAACGGAGTATGTCGTGCCAGCGCTGGAAATTATTGCAGCCCGTTCCTATCGTGTTGATCCGGATACGGGCTATGTCAGAAAGATACAGGACACGATTGCAGACAATGCAGCGAACGCGGGCATCATCACAGGGGGAACACCGGTCAAGCCGATGGATCTGGATTTACGCTGGGTCGGGGCGATGATGTATCGTAATGGCGTGATAGAAGAAACCGGGCTTGCAGCAGGGGTCCTGGGTCATCCCGCTAACGGCATTTCATGGATCGCGCGACGATTTGCGGCCCATGACATCTCGCTTGAACCGGGGCATGTTCTGTTGGCGGGATCCTTCACGCGACCCATATCGATATCATCCGGTGATACCTTCCATGTAGATTATGGCAAACTAGGCAGTATTAGTTGCCACTTTTCCTAGTAACCTGGTCTTGTGTCCCGAAATCGCATTAATCAGGGCGCAGCAACTCAAATGTTTCGTTCACGGTGCAATAATCGAAATATCCCAATCGCGCAACAGGTGAAAGCGCCTTAACATCGACCTTGCCATTGATGATCAGTGTGTCATCAATGTGAATGCCGACAACTTCACCCAGAACGAGATGGCTCTGGCGCCCGCCAGGGGTGCCAGGTAACGCGACAATATCCCACACCTTACATTCGAGAATGGCCCGGGCCTGTGCGACATAAGGCGCCCGAATACTTCTGGCTGTTGTTGCTTCCAATCCAGACAGTTCAAATTCACTTTTACCCAGGTCCAGTACGCGTGAGGTTTCATTCATTTGCTCCGCTAGATCCCTTGATACGATACTGACGGTAAACTCAGGCACCTCTCGAACATTAGCCAGTGTATCTTTAGGCGTTCCATCGGCCAGTTTCGAGTTGGGTGCAAAACCGACAACGGCTGGATCTGCAGAAAATGCATTAAAATAGGAATAGGGAGCCAGGTTCTCATCGCCGTCTTTGGAAATACTGCCAATCCAACCGATAGGTCTTGGCGAGACCAGGGCATTTAATGGATTGTGGGTAAGAGGCTCAGGTCGAACATTGATTCGTGGGTCATAGAACATCGCTTGGCTACCTGTTTTTTGTTTTGACTCTGTCATCAACACGCATCTATTAGCTATCCGTTCGATTGGTCGTGAAACCACTATGGGTGCCTAATACTTTGGCGGGTTGTGATAAATCTTCCTGCCAGAGTAGAGACTCCATATAGATGTTTAATGGTTGATCCTGAATGGTCAGTTCGTATACCGGGTCGCCGTCGTAAGAAGCGTGATGATGCACCGCCCAGCCGGGAGCTGATACCATCAGATCTCCTGCTTTCCATTCATATCGTTTCCCTTCTACCCGGCTATAGCCGCTCCCCTTAAAATAATAGTTGATGGCAGAAGATACATGCCGGTGAGGCTTATCGACAATTCCTGGTGGCCTAATGGTAATGGTCGCGAAAAAGTTGGGAGTAGTGCCATTAAAACGACCTGTTAACGGATTAAACAGAAGGTATAAACGCCGACCGACGTAGGAAGATCCCAGCTTTTCGAGTTTGTCCAGATTTTCTTTGACGGTTTCCCAGGGCCAATGCAGAGTATTAGATTCAACCGACGGGGGATTGATGAGTGTTTCGTAGGGCATCAGTGATGCGCCATCTTCACCGATGGTAAAAGTAGGCAAGGCGATCTGCTCGGTTTCCGGCTGTACCAGCTTTGGTGTTTTTGCAACAGATGAAAGATCAGGGTTTTCTTCGACGATATGGACTCGCATCATCTTGAGTAGGGCGGCATTGGAATAGGTTAACCGGACCTGCAAATGTTTTGTCTGGTTAATATGTCGGTAAACCGCGTAGGAAGGGTGATTCCATACATCGTATTGGCCATAGGAAATTTCCCGGTCCCCGGATATTGCGCTGCCACCTCCCTGGATACAGAAGTTTACCTGGGTCGCATTTTGTCGCATGGGTGCCGTTTCTTCCCCCGGTTTTAAGACATCCAGCGTCACCTGTACGCCGGGTGTCAGTCCCTGCCCCTGTTGCGGCGCGCTGGGGTGTACAAACATCACTTGCCGGTAACCATTCGCAGGACGATCAATATCGGCGAGGCGTTCGATTTCAGCATCGATCATTTCCTTGCTGATGGTGATGGGCTGCCAGTCCTTCGCCGGCTTGGCATTTTTTGGATCCCAGGATCCAGAATCAACCATGGCGACCTGATTGTCCGGGTCAAGTATTAGGGGGACTGCTTCACTCATTAAGTTGCCTCATTTGGCTGATCTGCCATTTTATTCAATCTATCATCTTCGGGAAATGTCTGTTTTTCAAAAATTGTATCTTCAAAAATTGATGCGACGGGGGACTCGATGTCCATACTGCTTACCATCAAGGCATGTCCGACATAGCGTGCCATGACCATCATCACGGCCACCGCTGCTTCATGACCAATGGCTATAACGACCTCGTTAAGGGAGTCGGTGGCGCCATGTCCATTTGTTTCAAGTGCGTCAATGATGTATCGCTGTACACTGCACTGTTGTTCAGACAGGGGTGATGCATCAGGGTGAGAAGGGTTGAGCAGTTCAACGGCCCGGACCCAGTCTTTTGTGAATCCCAGTTTTACCGAGAGCCGCTCATGTTGATTTCGCTCATAAGGTACGTCCATAGAGTGCGCGATGGTTAGTGCGATGAGTTCCACCAGTGGCATTTCGAGCGCTGACTTTGAAGCTTCGGTGAAATCAATAAATGCTGCCAGTGCTTTTTCCTGATGAGCAGTTTTTGCAAAGAACTCACCCAGATAGCCCAGTCGTTCGTACTTAGAGCGCAGCCGATCAGAGATTAATTCAGGTAATTCATCGAAATTAAGTGAAGGGATAGTACCTGTCATTTGAAGGGATCTACAAGTAAAACGAAGCTGTATATAATACTTAGCATGCAAAGTAGTATATACTAACATCTGTCACGAACCAATATTCGAAGCGGGTCTTCTCTTTAAGAAGGGTTCAAGGCAGCGCTCAAAAAATCAGCCGGAAAATCAGGAATGCAGCAAGAAATTCAATGGGAAGAAGGCGTCACGCGTGTACCATATCAGTTGTATACGGACCCCGGTATTTTTGAAAAGGAGATGGCGCTCATTTTCCGTGGTGCTGGTTGGGCGTATGTGGGTCTCGAAGTAGAGATTCCCGATAATGGCGACTATCTGGTAACCAAAATTGGTGATAAGTCAGTCGTTATCACCCGTGATCAAGAGGGTGAAATCCAGGGGTTTATCAATCGATGTGCTCACCGCGGTGTTAAGTTGTGCAGGGAGCGTAAGGGTAATACGCGCTTTTTCGTTTGCCCGTATCACCAGTGGTCCTACGATTCAAAAGGGTGTTTGCGTGGTGTGCCATTTATCAAAGGCGTTAAGAAATTAGGCGGTATGCCGGATGATTTTTCTCGCCAGGACCATGACTTGTTCAGATTGAAGATTGCCACACGAGGTGGGGTTATCTTCGCTTCTTTCTCAGACAATGTACCGGCGCTGGAAACCTACCTTGGTGAGGTAAATTGCCAGTATTTTGATCGCGTCTTCGATGGAAGGGGATTGAGGTTGCTGGGCTATTCCCGGCAAAGAATTCCCGGCAACTGGAAGTTAATGTTCGAGAATATCAAGGACCCTTATCATGCCTCATTGCTTCATGTTTTTCTGGTGACCTTTGGTCTTTTTCGTGCAGACCAGAAGTCACAGGTGCGAATGGATGAGACTGGGGGTCATGGATTGCTGATTTCCCAAAAGGGAGAACAGAAGGCAAGCAAGGACACACGGGAAATCGCGAATCTTAAAGAGAATTTTAAACTGGCTGATTCACGCCTGCTGGACCCGGTGCGGGAATTCCCAGACGATGCCACGGTGGTGATGCAAACCCTGTGGCCCAATCTGATTATCCAACAGCAATCCAACACATTGGCATTGCGCCAGATACAACCATTGAATGCCGGTGCATTTGAACTTCACTGGACATTCTTCGGCTATGAGGACGATGACGAGGCAATGAAGTTGCGTAGATTACGCCAGGCGAACTTGATGAGCTCTGCGGGGCTGGTCTCGGCGGATGATAGTGAGGTGATCAAGCTGGCGCAGGACGGCATAGATCAGTATCCGGAAGACCAGGGTGTATTGCTGATGGGTGGGACGGGTACATCGGATGCGCCGCATATGGTGACCGAGGTCGCTATTCGTGCATTTTACAAACACTACCGGGATGTTATGGGGATTTAGAATGGACATTAGTTTGCAGTACGATGTTCAGGCACTTTTCGCGAGATATGCTGAATTGCTCGATGATGGACCTCTGGAAGAGTGGCCGAACCTCTTTATGGAAGATAGCCTCTATCTTGTGATTCCCCGAGAAAATTATGATGAAAATTTACCTTTGGCTATCATGCGATGTGAAAGCAAAGGCATGCTCCAGGATCGTGTACAGTCAGTGCAGTCAACAATCATGCATGAACCGAGATACCTGCGGCACCAGATCACTAACATTCAGGTAGCCGAACCGGCGCCATCTGATGACACATTAATTCAAGTGACGGCTAATTATTCTGTCATCGAGGTGTTGCAGAATGAACTGCCAAGAATATTGAGCGTCGGACGATATCTGTCAGCGATCCACAGGGCGCCAGAATCAGAGCTGAAGTTTCAGGCGTTAAGGGTCATTTTTGATTCTGTGATGGTGCCAAATACCATTGTATATCCGCTCTAGCAGGCCAGGCTTAGATACCAGTGCAGGCATTTTGACGTAGTTCGCGGTTCGGCGTTCCGAACTTAATCAGACGTTCCCTGGAAACGCATCAGTTTGTATCCGAGTCTTCCTTTCTAATTGATTCAAATATGCTCTTGAGTATAGAAATCGGCAGCTTGGGCTTTCGGTTGAAAAATAGAACGCCATTAATCTCTTGTTGGATATCCGTCAGTTGCGTCCAGACGAACCCACAAAGCTGATCCGCCTTGTCGATATCGTTGGCGATGCGTCGAAATCTCTCCTCCAATTCCTGTTCATTTTCCGGGATGCTGCCATAGGCAAATTCCTGGCCTTCAAAATCTGCCGGGATAAAGCCAATGCCGCCACATTCGGTTAACAAGATGGGTAACCCTGAGGTGTCTGCGTCCGGTAGTGCACCAATTCGGGGGTGGCCGACATTTGCTACCTGTGACGCAGGGTTCTCCTGCAGGCATTCTATTCTTGTCTTGATAGATGCTTCTTCTAGCTCGTCTTCTTCGTGTTCGTCTTCATAAAGATGCAAGGTCCATAGATCTCCGCTTGAATACTCCCAGCCATCATTGCCGATGACCGGACGTGATAAGTCCATGGTTCGGGTCAAATTCACCATCGCATCGACAAATGCTCTTTGTTCGGGTCTGCTGGACTGATGCCAGACACCCCATGATTCGTTAAAAGGCACCCATGAAATGACACAGGGGTTTCCCCTGTCTCTGCGTACCAATGCCATCCATTCCTGCGTAAGGGACTCGATGAGTTCAGTGGAAAATATTTTGCCTGAGGGCATTTCTGCCCAGACCATGAGGCCGAGTCTGGCAGCCCAGTAGAGATAACGAGGATCTTCAGCCTTTTGGTGCTTGCGAACAAGATTGAACCCCATAGATTTTGTCAGCTTAATATCGTTAATCAGCGCTTCGTCATCGATGGCGGTGTACCAGCCTCCGGGAAAGTAACCCTGATCCAGTATGCCGCGCAGATAGAGTGGCGATTGATTGAGGAGGATCTGCCCTCGATGAATTGATATCTCTCTTAGACCGGCATAGCTGCGAACTCTGTCAAGGTCGACTTCTCCGTTCTGCAGGGTGAACTCAAGATCATAAAGAAATGGCTTATCGGGACACCAGAGTGTTGGATTGTCTACTGTCATGATCACTCTGACCTCGGAACGGCCGTCGCACAAACAACTGGACTCTGCGATGAGGTTGCCCGAATCGATGAGGTGAGTTTTTAGAGTGCCAGGGAAGTAGTCTGACAATCCCAGAGTCAGTGATAGACGTTTGTTATCGACATCATACGCAGTCGATATTTCTGTGATGTGAAACTGATCAACGGGTTCCAGCCAAACAGTTTGCCAGATGCCGGTAACACCATCATAGTCAATGGGCCAACGGGTGGTGCCTGCCTGCTTACCTCGTGGCCGCATCCAGGAGAGAGAGTCCTGAACACGAATGGTTATCTTGTTTAGGCCGGGTTTCAATGCATGGGAAATGTCGAACGTGAAAGGCGCATAACCACCCTTATGCTGCCCAACTTCGAGCCCATTGATAAAGACACGCGTCCAGTAGTCGCAGGCACCTATGTTGAGTTGAATATGACAGCCTGCCCATGCCGGATGCTCGAACTCCCGCTCGTACCATAAAATTTCCGCCGGTGATAAGTCACCCTGTCCGGAAGCGTCTGACTCCAGCGTGTAAGGAACGGTAATGACGCTGGCGTAGGTGTGCGCGGTGTACCAATGCGCTTCCATCCCCTCGTTTAGAGGATCAACATCGAACAGCCATTGTCCGTTGAGGTTGAGCCAGTTGTCCCGTTCAAGAATTGGACGTGGATATTCTGGTCTTGGTATCTGCTGCATCATAGTCGGGATAGAGTGGGAGAAGTTCAGCTAGCAAGCGCTTCTAAGACGTGATCCCGGCATTTTTGAGAATGCTGTAGGATATGCGCAGGTGCTGTGGCGTCTTCTCCCAATCGGACAGGTCCAGCGGCTTGCCTTTATTAGGCAGGTAATCAAATTCTCCCCGCTCGATAGCATCCCTGATCAAACCTTCGACTCCCTCATAGATTTTCACATGCGATCTCCTTCAAAACTAATTTGCAGTCTACTCCGCGGTAAATAGACTTGCACTCACAATCAGTTCAAGGGAGACTTCCCGTTCGACAAAAAAGTTCGACAGTGATGCTCGAAAATTAATCCCTGTAACGAAAGTTATTCATGCATAAGGAGTAAGAGATGACCGTACAAATTGGAGACAATGTACCAGCCGCAACAATGAAGATCATGGGTGAAAAAGGCCCCCAGGATATCACCACCGGAGACCTGTTTTCGAATAAGAAAGTGGTACTTTTTGCGTTGCCCGGTGCGTTTACCCCCACCTGTAGTGCCGCCCACCTACCGGGTTTCGTGGTCAACGCAGATAAGATCAAGGAAAAGGGCGTCGACTCAATTGTGTGCCTGTCGGTTAATGATGCCTTTGTGATGGATGCCTGGGGTAAGGATAAAAATGCTGAAGCGTTAATGATGGTGGCAGACGGCAATGGTGACTTTACCAGCGCCATGGGGCTGGAGCTTGATGGGTCTGCGTTTGGTCTCGGCAGTCGTTCGCAGCGATATGCCATGATAGTGGAGGATGGCAAGATCACTACATTGAATATAGAGCAGGGACCCACATTCGAAGTCAGCTCAGCGGATGCGATTCTCGAAGCGCTTTGATATGAATTTTCTGGATCAATTCGAATCAATAGAAGTAGACCCAAG
>CAZAZB010000165.1:0-8607 GCA_964489485.1 uncultured Pseudomonadales bacterium
AATTGTAAGTATCATTAGACAGAACATGCGACAAGGCAGCTGGCATGTGTAACCTGAAATCCCATGCATGATCTGCTGGTCCGGCTTCCACCAGCAACACTTTATTGTTGACCGACAATCGATTGGCGAGAACTGAACCGGCGGAGCCTGCGCCGACGATGATATAATCCGGATTGATTTTTCGGTTCTGGATCCCGCTGTTCCTGTTCCATTTTAATTGCGATCAAGCCTAACATAGCAACCCATGAATTTTCTGGCTCAAAGACCATCGCAATTGGCATTTGCACCCATGCCACCTGAAAAATACAATGGTCCCTTCTGACGTCACACAGCTGTAAAGACAATACCTTGTTGAAAATAATCAAAAACCGATTTCGTCAGGGCAAATCATTTCTGGGAAGAGATAAACCGGCGCTGCTCACTTTTTTGTTTCACTCTATCTTCGAGAATGAGAAGGAGATTGCCCTTGGACATATCGACCCACAACAACATATTACGGTGGATATCTATCGGCAGTTTCTCGAATATTTTCTTGAAGCCGGGTATCAATTCATTACGGCCCGTGACCTTCAGACAGGGCTTGAGCCAGAGGGCCGATATATTCTCGCAACATTCGATGATGGGTATTTTAATAACCAGCGAGTACTGCCCCTTCTTCAAGAGTTCGAAACACCTGCACTATTTTTTATCGCCACTCACAATGTCATGAACAACGAATGTTTCTGGTGGGACGTATTGTATCGCGAGCTGTTCCGCCAGGGGCTTGGACGCAAATCCATCTCTGCAGCACAGAAATCCTACAAATCGCTACACCACGAAGAAATCGTGCTGCGTCTCAAAAAGGAGTTTGGTGAAGATGTCATGCAACCGGTCTCTGATATCGATCGCCCTTTCTCACCTGATGAGCTCAGAAAATTCGCAGATGAACCTTTGGTTGAGATCGGAAATCATACCAGCCATCACTATATCCTGGATAACTATCCAACGGATGTACAAAGGGAGCAGATGCGCGCATGCCAAAATGACCTCCATGACATTTTACAGATTGAACCTTTTATTGTTTCCTACCCCAATGGCAACTACAACCATCAAACCCTCAATGAAGCCAGGAATCTGGGTTTTGACTACGGCATCACCGTGGACAAGCGAAAGAACTATCTACCGATCAAAGATGAGGATAAGTTAACACTCGGCAGATATGTGCTCTGGGGCACGGAGCCGCTTAAGATGCAGTGTGATATTTTTCGATCTGATATGAACTCGAAGCAGTCAAAACGATGAAAAAAATCATTGCCCTCATCAAGCTGAATGCTCCGCTAATCTATTTTGCTAATCAGATCCACGCCCAGTACCCCATTCACACTGTCATCATTGAGGATAAACATCTCGGTCAATTGTCCCTGTTGAACCGGTTAAAACGAGATCGAGCGATGGGCTCAAACAACCCTCAAACGCCTAATGTGCTGGTTCGCATCAAGACGGTCAAAATGGCGCGCCTGTGTTCCAGGATATTGGGCGACGCTTGGCAAGATCTCGACGCCTCACTAAATGTCTTTTACTGTCAGGATATTAATGACCCGGCAGTGGCTGCTCTACTCGACAGGGAGAAACCGGATTTGCTACTGGATCATGGGACTTCCATCGTGAAAAATCACATTATCGAGAAGGCGCCATTTGCGCTCAACTTGCACTGGGGCTTGTCTCCCTATTATCGCGGTACCCGCTGTACGGAGTGGGCATTGATCAACTGGGATCCACGCAATATCGGCGTCACCATCCACCGGCTCACCAAAAAAATTGATGGCGGCGACATTCTGTGCCAGTGCCGGGTGGAACCTGAACCTGATGATACCGTTGATTCGATCAATCTGAAGCTGACACGGGAAGGCACCAGAATCCTGATCGAGGCGCTGGACAATTGGTCTTCCGGCACAGGCTTCAAGTTCGCCAAACAAGACCACTCACTCGGTTACCTGACACTTAATCGGCAGTGGAACCGATCTCTGCGCGATGCTATCAACAAGATAGAACGCAATGGAGGTTTAGCAAAAATGTTAGCCAAACCCGCTCGGCAGGAACGATTGCCGATCATTCAGGGCGCATCGGCGACTCCCTGAAGAACAGTTTCCTACCTGATCGAAAGGCTATCTCTTCTCGCGTTAACAGACATCTGCCCTATCCCCGTCAGCCGTTGGTGGCAATACTTCCCATTGAATTCCCGCTGTCGATGCAGCAGAGGGATTCACCACCAGACATTCATGGGGAGTACCAACATGTTCTGCTATCGATCTGTTCTGAAAGGGGTAAGACAATCTGGATTCATTGCTATTTTCACTATGATGTTCGTTGTTGGATCGCAACCCGCCTATGGCATTCCCGTCCTGATTCAGGAAGTGCTCTATGATGGTCCCGGTGCCGACGCCGATGATGTTTTCACAGAACTATTTGGTTCACCTGGCTTGTCGCTCGCCGGATGGAGTCTGATTGGTATCAACGGATCGAATGATTCTATTTATCGAACCATCGATCTGACCGGGGCAATCATTCCCGATGACGGTCTACTGGTGATCGCAACGTCTTCTGCCAATGCGGGTCTCGCTGTTTTTCGGGATTTCACTGCTAATGTTGACTGGCAAAATGGTCCGGATGCTATTCAGCTGCTCGATCCTCTGGGACAGATCACCGATGCACTTCAGTACGGGATCATCGCTGGTATTTTCAGGGGTGAAGGGAGTGCTGCATCTGATGTCTCTGCCGGAAGGAGCCTCTCGCGGGATCGATTCGGGACAGACACGAATAACAATGCATTCGATTTTGCTGCACTATCTTCCCCCACCCCCGGTGTCGGTCCTGATTCGTTGGCGACGGTACCACTGCCTTCTGCATTTTCATTGTTCGCGCTGGGACTGGTGAGCATGGGACTACAAAAGAAAAGATTGAATAGCAAAAAAACGAAAGGCATCAGCCGCGGGGTTGTGGCTTAGAGATACTCACCAGCCCAAAGTGACTCTAAAAATATCTGCCAGGGCAATACCAAAATCCCATCGATAGTTCTTGCAACACTGTCATTTGTCACGACAACAGCGTGCTTAGGCCTGAATTCCTCAACAAATGCTCTCATGGGCTTTAGGTCACCCCGGCGTAGCTTTCCTTTCACCTCCAGGGCCATCTCACCACCATTCAGGACAAAATCAACTTCAAGTCCCGTTTTTGTTCTCCAAAATTCGATTGGAAAAGTCTTTTCCCTATAACCCTTGTAAGCCAGGAGTTCCATCAGAATGAAGTGTTCAAATGCCTTGCCAAATTCTGAGCCTGAAGTTGCCGTCAAGGTCCGGTGGCAGATGAACCCGGCAACACCAACATCGAATAAATAAAACTTGGGTGTCCTGGTGATACTTTGCCGGCCAGATTTCTTGTGAAATGGCTGTACAAATTGGCCAACCAAAGTATCAACGAGGATTTGGTAGTATTCCTTAACCGTTTTGGAATCTACCGCACAATCACGAGCAATGGCACTGTAATTTATCAGTTCACCATGAGAGTCACTCAACGCCTCGAAGAAGCGGGAAAAAGCCGATACATTACGGGTTAGCCCCTCATTGAAAACTTCTTGAGTCAGATAGTCTTCAACATAGGCTTGTAAAGATCGCTTGTATTGCGGTCGGGCATATATCCCGGGCAGTAGACCGCAGTTAAGTGCCTGCAATAAATCGAGATCCGGTACTTCAGTTGACGTCAATGGATACATTGAAAACCGCCAGGCGCGCCCACCCAACAAATTAACACCCTGACGCCTTAGCTTTCGTGCACTTGAGCCACATAGAATAAAAGAATAACGCTTCGATTCGATCAGTCTGTGTACTTCATCCAGGAGAACTGGCAACTTCTGCACTTCGTCAATCACGATAATTTCGCGCCCCGTTTGACTGGCGCTAAGCTCCTCTCCCAGCGATGCAGGATCTCCGGCAAGTCGCAGCAATACCCTCGAATCAAGCAAGTCATAGAACCGACTTCCAGGAAATCGTTCTTTTAACCAGGTCGTTTTGCCAGTTTGCCGTGCTCCCCAGAGGAAGGCTGATTGACCTTCTGGCAGATTTAGTTTCAGCTCTCTTTGATAACCCATTCGGAACTAACTCCCTGTTAGCCTTACCAATTCGGAGTATATTCCGAACTGGTTATATCTTGCAACTGATCAAGCAAGCAGCCTTCAAGTTACACGCACGTCTCTTTTACCTGTCGATACCTGTCGCCAGAACCCAACAGAAATGCTCCGATTGAATCGCGTGTAAGGTACAATATGCGTACCTTATTCGTACTCATCAAGGAACAGGGAATCATCTATGGCCAAAGACACACCAAAAGACGCTCCTAAAGGCTCTCCAAAAGATCCGGCACAAATGTTTCAGGAATGGGTAACCCAGTGGGAAAGAGCGACCGACAGCTTTTCCAATAAACTGATGGGCAGTGAAGACTTCAGTAAATACCTGAACCAGATGCAGGGCGCGCAGATAGAATTCCAGCGAGGCTTCGGTGAACTTATGTCGAAGCAATTGGCCAACCTGAATATGCCCAGCAGAGAAGACGTGCTTAAGTTAAGTGAAGATCTGCAGGGTCTTGATCGTCGTATGGCGAGAATCGAGGCTTCTTTGCATCAGCTCACCACCACGCAGGATAGCGGAACAATCAAAAATAAAAAAATGCCGCCGAGAACCAAGAAGCCATCCCAGGCCCAGAAGGATCCCGAGTAGCCCATGGCAGAAGAATCGACACAAAATTCAGTCTTAATGGGTCAGATGCGCGATATGGTCGACAAGACCATTCAACGTAGCGTCAAAGGGCTCGATTTCATCCGCTCCGGCGATGCCGACGTTGGCACCACACCGAAGGATCTGATCTACGACAAAGGAACGCTCAAGTTCTATCATTATCGACCCCTTGCTGATGAGATCTATCGGGTACCGGTCATCATTGTGATGGCAACCACCAACAAGGGCTTTCTGTTTGACCTTGCACCCGGTCAAAGCATGGTTGAATACCTGCTAAAACGGGGTCACGACGTCTATATGGTCGATTGGGATCCGCCCATCGCCTCTGAACGTGGTCTCGGTCTGGCTGACTACACCCACGACTTCCTGCCGACTTGCGTGGCGAAAGTCGTTGAGGATACCGGCGAGCCGGATGTGAACATTCTTGGCTATTGCATGGGCGGCGTGCTTTCTCTTATTTATGCTACAACCCATACCGATGGCCCATTGAAGAATCTGGCCTGCTTGACGACCCCCGTAGACTGGCACGAAATGGGGCTCTTTTCGCTCTGGGCGGATGAGCGATATCTTGATCTGGATAAGCTCGTTGATACATTAGGGGTTATTCCCGCAGACTTTATTGCCAACTCTTTTGAAATGCTCCGCCCTGCCAGTAAAACAGCGGGTCGCCTTCGAGTCTGGGAGCAAATGTGGAATGATGATTTCGTTAAATCCTATCGCGCCTTTGAACGCTGGGGCAATGAAACACTTCCGCTCGCTGGTGAATACTATCGGGAAACCACGAGAGAGCTGATGTGGGGCAATAAGCTCCTGACGGGCGAACTGGAGGTCAACGGTGACAGCGTAGATCTCGCAAACATCACTATTCCTGTGATGCATGCCGTTGCCGAACACGATCATATTGCACCCTACGCTGCGACAAAGCCCCTTCTTGAACTGGTTGGCTCTGAAGACAAAAACGAATTGGTCCTGAAGGGGGGTCATGTCAGTTTGATTGCAGGTCCCAATGCGGTTCGTCGGATGTGGCCCAATGTCGATGCCTGGTTAGGGGAGAGGTCCACTTGAATCTTACAAATGCCATAAAAGATCGCTACCCGACAACCCTTGATTGTAAAGGCACAAGTGTCGAACTGTCACTGCTAAAACCAGAAGAGGAATCTGATCTAATCTCCTTTGCACACGATCTACCGGTCCATGACCTGCTCTTTCTTTCCCGGGACATTCAACAACCCAGGGTGGTTGCCGCCTGGCTGGAAAGTATCGCAAAAGGAGAGATCATCAGTGTGGTTGCCCGTCGTGAGGGCACGATTGTCGGCACCACGGCAGTGGTCATTGATCAGCACTCCTGGTCGGCCCATGTGGGTGAGTTGCGTGTGTTGATTGGTGCCGATGCAAAAGACATTGGACTCGGCCGGCAGCTTATTCAGGAAAGTTTTCTGATCGGACTCGACCTTAGCCTGGAAAAGCTAACGGCAAGGATGACGGTCGATCAAAACGCCGCCATTAAGGTTTTTGAAGAGATGGGATTCAGGTCTGAGGCGTTGCTGAAAGATCACGTTAAGGATAGAGAGGGAAAGAAACACGATATCCTCGTACTTGCGCACGATGTACAGCGACTTCAATCACAATTACAAGCCTATGGTCTGGATGAAGCTTTCTGAACGGGCTCTTTCATCCCGATCGTTCGGGGGCGGTGGTTTATAAACGCCCGGATTTGTTCCCAATTTATCCAACGCGGCTCTGATGGCTTCCACGTCATAGCCCTGAATGACGCGATCACCAATTACCAGGGCTGGCACACCCACAACACCGAGTTGTTCATAACGACGATTCGCCCGCGCATCTTCTTCAATATCATAGTCCCGATAGGGAATATCTGCTTCAGCAAAATATTCCCTGACTTTACGACAATAAGGACACCAGCTGGTTGAATATAACGTCACCTGGTTGGCGTTGATGACAGCGACTTCCACAGGATTGTAGAGCAGTTCCACGCGCCACCAGTTCTTGATCAACACAACAATGGCAATCATTGCGATGAAAGGCAGCAGTTTCTTGAATTTTTGAATAAAAGTCGTTTCCACAGTGTTTCTAGTCTAACCTTGAAAAGAGATGATTTGAATTCCGCTACTTGATTTGACCGGAAAATCGCCAACAATGATCCAGAAGAAAATGATCCAGAAGAAAATGGTCCAGGGGTATTTGCGAGCAAGAACCGGGGATTATCACAAAAGTTAGCGTCACCCAGAGGACTGGAAATTTTTCCAGGAAGAAATTACAACCTCGCCAAGCTGAATAGTTTTGTCACCACCGTAGACGCACTGTCCGGCCTCTCTGTTCTGAAGCTTGTTCAACCAGTTCAGATTCTTAAGAAATTCTTTCTGAAATGTCCTACCCGATTTTATTTCAACGAGATCAAGATATGTGCCTTCGTCAAGTACAAGATCAACTTCATGACCATGCTGGTCCCGCCAAAAATAAACAGGGGCTTCCACTCCCTGATTAAGGTATCTTTTGATGGTTTCCACAATAACCCAATTTTCAAATATCGCCCCTTTCAGGGGATGGTAGCGCAATTGTTCCGCGTTCTTAATTCTGAGCAAATAGCAAAGTAGTCCAGTATCGTAGAAATAGACTTTCGGCGCCTTTGTCATTCGCTTGTTGAAATTCTTGAAATGAGGCTGCAAGGTAAAACAAACATAGGTTGTTTCCAGGGCAGAAACCCAGCTCTTAACAGTCGGTTGGGTGATACCCGCATCTCCCCCAAGGGCGCTGAAACTCACTACCTGCCCTACCCGGCCAGCCAACAGTCTAATGAAATTGTTGAAGCTACTTAAGTTAGTAATATTGACGGTGTCTCTTACATCTCTTTCGACATAGGTCCGAAAATAATCACCTAACCAGGATGTAGGATCTAGCTTTTCATCAAAAATGCGTGGATAGGAGCCAAAGAATAAGCTCTCTTCCAGATTGTCTTTTCTGACCTCTGGCGGTATTTCGTCACGCTGCAACGGTAGTACTTCAAGGATTTTTGTCCTCCCTGCCAGCGTTTGAGACACATTACTCGAGAGCTCTAAATTATTTGATCCCGTTAGAATAAATTTTCTGGAATCATTACTGTCGTCCAATATTTCTTGAAGATAAGACAGCAATCGAGGAACTTTCTGGACCTCATCAAAGATGGCATTTCCCTTAATTCCATCAAGAAACCCACGTGGGTCATACTCAAAGGTGTCTCTGACATCGGGAGATTCTAAAGAAAAGTATTCATATTCCGGAAATGTGTTAATGCTAAGAGTTGTTTTACCTGACTGACGGGGCCCTACCAGCGTTAGGCACCGATACTGCCGGATGTACTTTTTTAGCTGTTTTGTCAGTAGTCGTGGATACATGAGATCCAAGTGTATCCAAAATGACACTATTGTCAATTGTCAATTTAAAGTCATGCTATAAATTAACAATATGTTTTTTTGCTACCTTTTACAGGCAAAGTTTCCTTCTTAATTTTCCAGGATCAGGATTTCACATGCATCTATACACGCAAAGCGCTTCCCCCAATGGACAACGTGTCTCGGTCTTTACGACAATAAGGACACCAGCGGGTTGAATATAACGTTACCTGGTTGGCGTTGATGACCTCGACCGCCACAGGATTGTAGAGCAATTCCACGCGCCACCAGTTCTTGATCAACACGAAAATAACAATCATTGCGATGAAAGGCAGTAGTTTCTTGAATTTTTGAATGAAGGTCGTTTCCACAGCGATCCTGGTTTAACCTTGAAAAGACTTTGAAATTTCGGTAATCCGAGGTTCCCCGTTTTCTTTTTTTATTTCAATTAC
>CAZAZB010000166.1:0-8595 GCA_964489485.1 uncultured Pseudomonadales bacterium
GTCAGGGAGTCGCCGCTATACATGTCATTGAGTGACCCCCAAAGGATATCAGCAACTTCATAGTTCGCGGTCATAGTCGCATCCTTTGTTTCTAACAGATAAACGAAGGGGGCGACAATCATATCGAGATTCCGGCCTCTCGGATTGGCTCGTACAGGATCAATTTGACCGATAAACCTGCAATGAATAGCTAAATCCAGGCCAATCTCTTCGAGCGTTTCTCGCTCCGCAGCATCTCTCAAACAGCGGTCTGACACCTCCAGATGTCCTCCCGGAAATGCCATGTGCCCGGACCAGGGATCGCCCTCGTGGCTAGCCCTCAGAATGAACAGTGCATGGGTTTGCATTTGTTCCACCTTCAAGACAATTGCTACTGCCGCTTGTTTGGTATGCGATTGAAGTTGAAAGTTGATAGGCGTATGAGCACTGATTGCCGCAGCGATCTTGTCTATTGTGAGTGGCATAAAAACCCTGATAATCTCCGGAAAGGTTTATTAAGACAAGTTATCGAGCAAGTCTGCAAGGTTAAATGCTTAGAGTAGATAACAGCCGTACATTGAGACATGATTTAAACTGAAACTGCCTGTTAAGATCACTAGTATGTGGACAAAACAGGTTAGACACAAATAGCCGCCCGGTCCCAGGAGACCAGCCGAGGATTTCAGGAATGTATCGACCTATTTCATCTTACTTATTAGCCCTTCTTCTCATTACTGTAACGCTGACAGGTTGCGCGGTTAACCCTGTGACCGGGAAGACAGAACTTTCCTTCGTCAGTGAGGCGGAAGAAATCAATATTGGCAGGCAGCAGTACCTTCCCTCGCAACAGTCACAGGGTGGTATCTATCATGTTGACCTTGAGCTCACAGAGTACGTGAATGAAGTTGGGCAGCGGGTTGCCAGTGTCAGCGACCGCGCTCTACCCTACGAATTTGTGGTGCTTAATAATAGCGTGCCAAATGCCTGGGCACTTCCAGGCGGCAAGATCGCTGTTAATCGCGGACTCCTCCTGGCGCTAAACAATGAAGCAGAGCTGGCAGCAGTTCTTGGTCATGAGGTCGTCCACGCCGCCGCCAGGCATGGCGCAAAATCGATGGAACGTGGAACGCTTCTGCAAGGGGCCATGATCGCCGCCGCCGTTGGCGCCGCAGACTCCGACTACAGCAACTATATTGTTGGCGGTGCGCAGCTTGGTGCGCAACTGCTAACCCAGCGATACGGGCGGGGAGCAGAATTGGAATCCGACTATTATGGTATTCAATACATGGTGAAAGCTGGCTATGACCCGGCTGCCGCAGTCTCACTACAGGAAACTTTTGTAGAATTATCTGCTGGCCGAAACAGCAGTTGGGTTGAAGGCTTGTTCGCAAGCCACCCTCCCTCACAGGAACGTGTCGATAAGAACAGGGAAACGGTCGCGGCACTTTCTCCGATGCTTACCACTGATCTGCAAATTGGCAAGGAGAGATTCGAGAGGAAGCTAGCCTACCTGACCAGTAAACAGGATGCCTATATCGCATTCGACCAGGCAACCACTCTTGTCTCTGCAAACGAACTTGATTCAGCAACGGGATTACTCAACCGGGCTATTCGTCTCGAACCACGGGAAGCACTGTTCTATGGTTTGAAAGGTGATATCAGTCTTGAACGAAAGCGATACAAACAGGCAGCGGACGAATTCAGCGAGGCACTGGATCTCGATCCAGACTACTACCAATACTATCTTGGCAGGGGTCTTGCCACCTTGAATCTTGGCAGAAGACAGGCGGCGATGAATGACCTCAACCGAAGCAACGATCTGCTGCCCACAGCGATCGCCATGAACAAACTCGGCCAGATTGCACTGCAAGATGGCAACACACCCACCGCCAAACGTTATTTTCAGAATGCCATGTCCGCAGGCGGCAATGAGGGTCGTGCCGCTTCGGTCGCATTTACAAAATTGGATCTACCGGACAATCCTGCCCGTTATTTCGCCATCGAGCCATACCTTGCGGACAATACGTTAAGAGTGGGGATAAGCAACAGAACCAATGTCGATGTATCGCGTATAGACCTTAATTTCTCCCTTAGATTAAACGGTGAAAATATACAGCGAACCATTACATTGGGCCCCATTCGCGCCGGGCAACAACTGCAAGCGAGTTCAGGATTTCGCTTCAGGGAGGAAGATGTCGTAGAAAATCTGCGAGTCACGGTTACTGCGGCTCGACTCTAGTTCCCACCATTTCAGCCGGAGGCATTCTCAATAACATCCTGCGTATTTAGGCCAGCCCAAGACGTGCAAACTGTTCTGTCGGTGCCTGCATCTCTGTCAGTGCCTCATGGAGCATTTCCAACATCTGTTTCTCCAGCTTGTCGCCGATACGATTTTCATTTTCGTCGGGATCATCCTGAAGCTTATAGAGATAGTGGTCATCGATCTGTGGACCTATAGACCAAAATGGCAACATATCCCCTTCCTGAAACGGTTGTCTAATAACCGGAATCTCTGACTCCGGCATAAAATCCAGATAGGCTCGTCTATCCGGGTCAGGCAACCGGATACCCGGCATGTTGGGAATTGGCATGGTGGACCAGCGATTTGACCACATGGAAAGCGGGAAACCATTTCCTACCGGTGCCCGCACATATTTATTCTGACCGTCCTGTATCTGCACCCACTGTCCAAAAACACCGCCGATTGCCCACTCCCGAATACTGGTTGTTTCCTGAGATAATAGCGGCAATAGAGACTTGCCATGACTCACATAGGAGTGTTCCAGATCAAACAAGTCCACCATCGTGGCATTGATATCCACATTGGTCGTCAGCGCATTCACCTCACCCGGCGCAACTCCGGGGGACGCAATCATCAATGGCGTATGGCCCAATGTTTCGTATTGCGGTACTCGCGGCTTTCCCCAGATGTCCTTCTCACCCAGATAATGACCATGATCTGTGCAGACAATAAACAAGGTGTCGTCCCAGCGATTGTCCTTGTCCATTACATCGAGAATCTTGCCGAACCAGTGATCGATCATGCTCAGTTTTGAACCATAGTTTGCACGTATGTGCCGACCTTGCCTTTCAGTAATGATGCCTTTCTCGATCCCACCAACAGCATAGGGCGGCCAGATAATCTGCTCATCTTCCCAATCAGGGTCGTACTTATTGTTCCAGGGTGCTGGCGTATCGAAAGGCTCATGGGGATCAAATTCATCAACGAATAGCATAAAACTATCATGGGCATTTCCATTTTCTTCAAGCCAGTTTGCCGTCGCCTGCATGGTTTTCGGCCCGGGAAAGTCAAGCTCCTCGCGGAACCAGGTACGTGACAAATCATAAGGCGCTTTATAATCTGCCTTCGCCAATTTTCCTTTTGCACCCGCGGGCAACGCAGGGGTTCCCAGCCAACTCGGATCTTCCCGGGTTCTCCAGGGGTCACCTTCATGCCCGCGCAGGTAGTCCCATGCCATAAAGTCTGTGTGGTAGTTTTCGCCCCCTGTCTCAAACAAATGTGGGTGATCCGAGAACAAGATTGTCGGGATATTTTTACGCCTCAACTGATACGTGAAAGGCCGCTCCCATAATTCAATCGAGCCCCAGGGACGCCACAGAAAGTCCATAGCACCGACAAGAATGTCGTGTCTTGCAGGCATGCAGGGTAAGGAACCCGTATAGTGATTCCTGAAGGAAACGGCTCGCCTGGCGAACCTGTCCAGATTGGGCGTCTCAAATTCCCTGCCACCGTAGGAACCCAACATCTGTCTATTAAGGCTATCCAGCAGCACGACAACGGCCTTCTTTGGTTTATTTAATCCAGGACCCACCATTTCAACTCACCTCTCTGAATACTTCTTATACTTCACAGCGCATTTAAGACTTTTTGCTAAATGCCAGACTTAACGCCGGTGTCGAGCAAATACAACAGCAATAACTTTCAACAGACAAACTATACTCTACCAAATCCAAATGGCTGGCAATGATCGTAAAGTCACTGACACCCATTTGGTTTTCTATGGCAGAATAACCACTGAATAATTGCAGAACAGGACAAACACATGAGCCGTATTGTTAGCAGGGAAGTACATTTGGTTTCCAGACCTGATGGCATGCCTACCCGGGATAATTTTACCATCGTTGAACAAGAGATTGATTCAGCCACCGGCGGCATACTGGTCAGAAACCTTTATATGTCAGTTGACCCTGCCATGCGGCCTCCCATGAGCAACGGACAGACCAAACTCGACCAGCCTATGGCCGGCGGCGCAATCGGGCGGGTTGTCGACAGTGACAATGATCAATTCCCTATAGACACCCTTGTTCAGCATCGCTGTGGTTTCCGTGAGTACTATTTATCTGATGGAAGTGACCTGGAGATAATCACACTGGACGGTGAACCACTCACCACTCATCTTCATGTATTGGGCACAACCGGCCTGACTGCCTATGGCGGCTTGCTGGTTACGGGCGAGCTCAAAGACGGTGAGAATGTCTTTGTTTCCGCCGCTGCTGGTGCAGTCGGCAGCGTTGCAGGGCAGATTGCCAAGATTAAGAATTGCCGCGTTGCAGGGAGTTGCGGCTCTGAAGACAAAGTTAGCTATCTCACCGATGAACTCGGTTTCGATTATGCGTTTAACTACAAAAATACAAGCATCGCAAAAGAACTGCATATTGGGCTGCCCGATGGTATTGACGTCTATTTTGAAAATGTTGGTGGTGCACATCTTGATGCTGCTTGTGGGCAAATGCGCCCAAAAGGTCGTATTCCCATTTGCGGAATGATCTCTGCCTACAACAACAAGGGTGCCCGCTCCGAGGGTGTCACCACATTGGCCAATATGATCTACAACCGGGTGACCATGAAAGGTTTTGTGGTTTATGAGTTTGCCGACATGAAAGAACAATTCCTGAGCGACATGCGGCAATGGATCGCGGAAGGAAAAATGAAGTACCGGGAAACCATCATGGATGGTATAGAGAAAGCACCGGACGCCTTAATTGGTTTGTTGGCGGGAGAAAACACAGGCAAGATGATGGTAAAGCTCGCTGATCATTGATATTCCCCCGGTCGCATTCACGAGCCTGATAGCAGGATAATATGACTTGGCCCGCTGCTTGTTGCTATATTTAATGCATGAGCGAGAGCCGTAAAAGCTATGCCGAACCTGTCGTAATCCCACTGAACGAAGATCAGGACTTTCCAGAAACGATCCCTGCCCGGTCCTGGCACAGTACATTTGACGCCTTTCAACTGGTCAACTACCGTTGGTTTTTTGCCGCCCTGTGCGGCAATTTTGCTTCCATGAATATGCAGATGTTTATTCGTGGCTGGCTGGTTTTTGAAATCACCGGGTCCTATGAGAAGCTGGGCTGGATGACTGCAGCAGGAGGAATTGTTGGCTTGTTTGCAGCGCCACTTGGCGGGGTTGTGGCTGACAGGGTTCGGCAGAAGAAGCATGTTATCCAGATTGCGGGTTTCTGCAATTCGTTGATCACACTATGGGTCGGTTACACCATCGCCACAGGCGCACTCGCTTTCGAACATCTCTTGATTGCTTCGATCCTTCAGGGCCTGGTCATGAATGCAATGATGCCTTCACGCCAGGCGCTGACAAAAGATGTCGTCGGGATTGGGCGCCTGACCAATGCCATCGCCTTGAGTACCTCCGGCATGAACACTGCGAGATTACTCCTGCCGGGACTCGCCGGAGGAATGGTCGCAGCCCTCGGCGGAGGTGGTGGGAATGTTGACCCGTCGAAATGGGTTTATTTCCTGATGACAGCCTTATATATTTTTTCAGCCTCCGTGATGTGGATGGTCAAAGTCGTGGATCGTCCTGTGGCGACAAGTCCACCAGCGCCGATATTTGACGAGCTGAAGTTCGGTCTGGATTATGTTCTCCGTACACCGGTTATCTTTATGCTCCTGGGATGTAATTTTCTCATGGTGTTCTTCAGCCTAACCTATTTCATGTTACTGCCCGGATTCGCAAAACAGGTCCTCGATGCAGGACCGGACAGGCTTGGGCTACTCATTTCAATTTCAGGAATGGGCTCTCTTATTGGTTCACTCTATATCGCCTCGCTGCCGAACAAACGCCGTGCCAGAGTTTTACTGATCGGCGCCATGATTATGGGCGTCGCCTTGTTCCTATTCTCTCTATCGACAAACTATTGGCTATCCGTGGTTTTATTAACCTTCGTAGGGCTTGGGCAGGCAGCAAGAATGTCCCTATCGAATATCCTTATCCAACATTATGTAGACGATGAATATAGAGGCCGGGTGATGAGCATCTACATGCTTGAGATGGCATTCCTTTCCGTTAGCATTTACCCCATCAGTGTTTTTGCCGATCTATTTGGGCCGCAATGGGCAGTCGGAATATCAGCTGCTTGCCTGATTATCCTTGTACTCGTTTTATTCAGCTACAAGCCCTATCGTAATCTGGATTGATGCTTCCTGCTCAGTCGACGTTCCTATGCCACTTGCCTTTATCTCATCAGGGTGATTTTATTTCCCCTGACATCAAATCGGTGATTCACCAATGGCGCACAAGCACTGGGAAAACCCTGAAACCATCAGCTATGGTCGCCTGCCTGCGAGGGCGACTTTCCCAAGTTATCTAAAAGAAGAAGATGCTGCTCAGGGTCTGATCGATCAGCGTGTATCCCTTGACGGTACCTGGAAATTCAGAAGAGTTACACATCCCTCTCGCGTACCTGAAAACTGGTTCAGCCGAGAATTTGTTGATGATGGTTGGCGACAGATGTCTGTGCCATCGCTCTGGACGATGGACAAGGCATCCCCTGACAAGCCCATTTACACCAATGTTCTTATGCCGTTCAGGGCTGAACCGCCACTGACACCTCTGCTCAATCCGACCGGTCTTTATCGACGAACCTTTACATTGCCCAGGGGATGGAAGAACAGGCGGGTTGTCATCAATCTCGGTGGTATCGAAAACTGCTTCTATTTGTACTGCAACGGGCAGGAAGTGGGCTTTTCCAAAGATTGCCGTTTACCTTCAGAATTCGACCTGACCGACTTCTTGAAGTCCGGCATTAATCAAATTTCTATCCAGGTAATGCGATGGAGCGATACCAGTTACATTGAAGATCAGGATCAGTGGTGGCACGCAGGAATCCATCGCAGCATCTATCTCTATTCAACGGACAAGGTCTATCTTCGTGATGTCTTTGCAAAACCCTCAATAGACCTTGAGTCAAATCGAGGTGAAATAAACATTCGAGTTAGAATCGGCGCGCAAAACAGAAATGCGCTAGACCACAAGGTCGAAGCCTATCTCATTAAACCCGGTGGAAGCACATCGCCACGGAAGCGGCTGATCGCGACTGTCAGTAAACCCAACTTTTACGCTGTCGTTGGTGAAGGGCCGGTCCTTACGCTCAAGGGGGCATTGGGCAAGGTGAAGAGCTGGTCTGCAGAAACACCCAACCTTTACCGGCTCGTTATCTTACTTAAAGACCCGGCAGGCACTTTGCTTGAAGCGACCTATCTCAACATCGGTTTCAGGAATATCGAAATCAAGAATCGCCAATTGCTGATTAACAATCAGCCAGTACTCATTCGCGGCGTCAACCGACATGACCATTGTGATGTCACCGGGAAAGTTATTTCTGAACAACTGATGAGGCAAGACATCGAGACCATGAAGCGCCACAACATCAATGCGGTGCGAACCAGTCATTATCCAAATGACGAGCGTTTCTATGAACTTTGTGATGAGTACGGGCTCTATGTCATTGATGAGGCAAACCTGGAAGCACATCACCACTATGCCCAACTGGGTCGAGACCCGGTCTGGGCCAATGCCTTCCTGAATCGCGCAATTCGCATGGTAGAGCGTGACAAGAATCATGCATCAATCATTGCCTGGAGCATGGGTAACGAGACAGGTTTTGGTGCCAATCACGCAGCCATGTTCGCCTGGGTCAAAGAATATGATCCCAGCAGACCTATTCATAATGAAAGCGCAATTTGTGATCAGGGCGTCGCTGAAGACTGGAATAGTAACCACCATGGGACAGACCTCGTCTGCCCTATGTATCCGTCAGTTCAGAGTCTTATTGATCATGCGCAACAATCGACTGATTCACGGCCCCTGATCATGTGTGAATACGCCCATGCCATGGGCAATAGCAGCGGCAATCTTAAAGAGTACTGGCAAGCTATCGAGAGCCATCACGGGCTTCAGGGGGGCTTTATCTGGGAATGGCTAGACCATGGCATACAGGCAACGGCAAATGGAATTCCTTACTGGGCTTACGGCGGGGATTTTGGCGAGGACAGACACGATCTGAATTTTGTTTGTGATGGGCTTTGCTGGCCAGACAGGACACCCCACTCCTCGTTGATTGAGTACAAGAAGATCATCCAACCGGTTGAGGTCACCAGGATCAGCAAAGAGCTTTTTCGCATCAAGAATAAGGACTATTTCACAGACCTGTCGCAGTACCATGCTACCTGGGTGCTTCTATCGAATGGCAAGGAAGTCTCTGGTGGCAAGCTGAAGAAGCGTAAGGATCAACCGCAGACTTCCACCGATAGGGGGAGTCCTGTGGGGAAGCGGGCCCCCCACCCTCCCAAAA
>CAZAZB010000167.1:0-8595 GCA_964489485.1 uncultured Pseudomonadales bacterium
CTGGTGTCCCATCCTCTGGAGCAGCTCCACAATCTCCCCTGGAGATATCTCGATCTCAAAAAGCCCATGGTGATGTCCTACCGACTGGGAAATTTAACTTATCGCTTTGTGTCGAGACTTGTTAACACAAAGTTTTTTGCTCTGCCGAATATTCTGGCAGGAAAAAAACTGGTACCAGAATATATTCAGGATGCAGCGACATCTGATGCGTTGGCTGATGCGGTTATCAGACTGTTCGAACCGGGCAAGAAAGAAACCTTGCAAGCTGAATTCTCGGCGATTCATGACCAGTTACGGATTGATAGTGGCAGCGAGGCAGCTGATGCAATTATTGCGCTATGTGAAGATTATCGCACTCTGTGAAGATAAAAATGCTCTATGAAAATAGTGCCGTGAGTGCATCGGTTACAAGAATGAAGAATGAAGAATGAAGTGGACAAAAGCAGGTTGCGATACGGAGGAATATTTGTATTTTCGTGAACACCTCGCAGGTGTTGATGAGGTCGGCAGGGGTCCCCTGGCGGGTGCTGTTGTTGCAGCGGCGGTAATCCTTAACCCGTTTGGGCTTCTGGAAGGTCTTCGAGACTCCAAACAATTAAGTCCCGTCCGGCGCGAAAAACTTGATGCCATTATTAGAGAACGAGCGATTAGTTACTGCATTGCCCGGGCAGAAGTGGCCGAGATTGATGAGATGAATATCCTTCAGGCAAGTTTGCTGGCAATGCAACGTGCCGTTGCAGGACTTTCGGTCGTACCTGATTTTGTGTTGGTCGATGGAAATAGAACACCGGGATTTGCTTGCGAATCTGAATGGCTGGTAAAAGGTGATAGTAAGTCTGATGTGATCAAGGCAGCTTCGATTATTGCCAAGGTCGCCCGGGACAAGGAGATGAAAGTGCTCGATCAGGTCTACCCCCAGTACGGCTTCGCTCAACACAAGGGTTATCCGACATTAGCCCACAGAACAGCTCTGATGGAGCATGGACCTTCCCCCGTTCATCGCATGTCTTTCGCTCCGTGCAGGGAAGCGTTAATCCGTGCTGAGAAGTAATAAAAAAGTGAGTGCCCTATAAAAAAGTATCCAACATTCTTTCAACCAGCGCCGCCATTATCCAGGCTGCCGGTGGAATAAGTGTATAGAAAGCGATTCGTTGCATCTCACGCTGTATCGGCCACTCCCAGAGTTTTGAGATGTGTTCTTCATAGTAGATAAGGTCGGGTGTGGCGAACTCTGCGGACGATGCAGCGATATGGGTACTTTCCAAAGCAGACCGGTCGCCCAATATTGCTTTCTTTAACAGCTCTCTCTCATGTATTTTTAATCCTTTGATTCGTTCGCGAATAATCCAGACAGGTTTTAGGAAAAGCCAGGAAAGTAAGACCAGAACACCAACCAATGGTAGAGCGACAGCAAACGCAAATATATTTGACTGTGTCTCCGGGCTGGCAGAAAATTGACTGAATAGCAGGTAGGTGGAAATCACCAAAACGACCAGCAACCAATATCGTAACAGCGGTCTGCTCACCATCTGGGAGGATTCAAGATCAAATAAATTAATCGGCATATCGTAGGACACGGCAAGATAAGCCCGGTAGTGCCGGAACAGAAAAAACAAAAGGTGAACCGTGATGACACCACCCCAGGTCATCAGTGTGATGGCGATCAGCATAAAGAGGTAAAGGCCTGTGTTCCGTGCCGCGAGGTCGAGGTTGAACAGGTATTGAAATATCCAGAGTCCCTGTTCCCCTGACAAGATATGAATGGCGGTGAGATTAAGAATACCAATGGCCACACCCAGAAAGGTTTCCAACCATGCGGTTCTGGGCGAGGGTGCCAGCATCTCGATATAGTGATCAGAGGTTAAGCCATCCAGCAATGTTAATAATTCATGTTCTGCTGAGCTCGCCATTTCTATCCAGAGAATCAGCGTACTAACGATGAAGCTAAGTCCGACAATGGCATTGATTAACCGTGGAACAGGAAGGCCTACAGAATAGAGTACTAGCGCGAAAGTCAGTAGCGCTAAAAAGATCAACGGTAGTTTTAAGCCAAATGGCAATTGCTTGAATCGAATAATCCATGCAAATCCATGGAGATTATCCAGGGCTCGAATTGTATGGCTTTGCATATTCTGCGCTGTTTCTGTTTTGGCTGAGTTTTGTGCAGATCCAGGAAAGTTAAAGCAAGCGTTTTGCCAGCTGTTGGGCTTCAGTGATATCCGTGATCTGCCCATTAGCAAGGCGTTCAAGAAATTGTCTTCGTAAGCTGTTATTAAGATGTACGCTGACCCTCGCCCGTACAATTTCCGTAGATGGAGGTTTCGGGATATAGTCAACAGCACCCGCCTTCAAACCAACAACCTCGTTGTGTCGATCGTCCATTGAGGTAACAAAAATAACCGGAATCGCTTCCAGAAGCGGGTTGGCCTTGAGCGCCTTGCAAGCTTCCACACCTGTCATGCCGGGCATCATATTATCCAATAAAATGAGATCGGGTAAACGGCTCTTCGCTACTTCGATCGCTTTCTCGCCGTCGGTTGCCACGCAAACATCATAGTCGGGCTTCAGCATATTGCTCATAATCCGAATGATCGTTGCCTGGTCGTCTACAACCAGTATTAGCGGTCTAACTCTGTCTGTCATGTTATTTCCGGCTCATTCTATCGGTTGAGATGTTACTGACATCTTAGGCTGGTTAGTAGTCTCCAATGGCTATTTTTCTTGCATCCACAGCGAGTACCTGAGCTTCAGGAGACGTTAATGTCTTCAAAAAGGAAATAAGTTGGTGGATTTCCTCTTTCTTCAGAACGAAGGGCTGTAGTTTTTCATCCAGCCCCTCATTGCGGATGCCTCCCTGTATATTGGCGATGCCTCCCTGCATATAGAAGCGGATAACGCCTTCAAGGTTGGGCACAGAGCCATCGTGCATGTAGGGCGCGGTGAGAGAGATATTGCGCAGGGTCGGTGTTCTGTACTTCCATCTATCTGCCGGGTCCCCGGTTACCTCATAGCGACCCAGGTCATTGAGCGTATCGCTATCAAACGTCTGATTGGTTTGAATAAAAGTTGTGGCGGAGAGTTGAACGGTACTGGACTCCCGCGTCGGCGTTTTCATTGAACGCTCAAAGCCAATGCCGGTATTGTGGAACTCATCGTCAGTAAAGTGCGCAACTGTCTTGCCGATCCCGGGGCTGCCAATCAAATGACACTGAGCACAACCATGGCGATTAAAGAGAGCAAATCCTTTCCTTGCGTCTTCATCTATGGCGGATACATTTTTTTCAAAATACCATTGATCGAAGGGTGCTTTGTCCGCGATGAGCGTCCGTTCAAAGGCTGCGATGGCCGCACCGACAGTTTGAACAGTGATCCCCGATGGGTAGATGGAGCCAAACAATTGCCTATAATTGTCCATTTTTTTTAAACGTTGCAATACAACACCAATCGAGACATTGCCCATTTCGCGATTATTGAGAAGCGGTGACCAGACCTGATCTTCAAGCGTAAACTCTCTGCCATCATGAAAAAGCACCCTGCGATGACTTACGTTAAGCAGTGTCGGTGAATTCCGTTTGACCGTTCTCCCTTTAAAACCCACCGGGGTTGCCAACTGGTTCTGTGTGAAGCCCTGTTCTGGAATATGGCACATTGCGCAGGAGAGCGTGCCATTGGCAGACAATCTTCGGTCAAAAAATAGTTTTTGCCCCAGACTAACTTCTTGAGCGCGGTATGCTGACTGAGAGGGTGATTCCGCTCCGGCTATAAAGGGAAAACACAGAGCCTGTAGGCTAAGAAGCGGGATCAGAAAATAGCGGTTCAATGTTCTCATTCAAATAATTTGCAATCGTTGACTTTAGATACCATCATCACAGGTTGATCTGGCTCTAAAAGGAAAAATAGTGAAGCGAATCATAACCTTTCTTGTCCTGATATTTCCCCTTGCTGCCCTTGCGGATGAAACCTGCATGTCACCCTATATGGCAAAAATTGTCGGTCAGGAGGATTTTATTTATGTCTGGACCCTTGGCGTAGAGGGGGTTGGTGACGAACAGGATAAACTTGTCACTGTTTCAGTCAACCCTGATGCATCCACTTATGGCAAGGTGATAAACAGCGTCTCGGTGGGCGGCAGGAATGAGGCACACCACTCTGGCTTTACCGACGACCGTCGATACCTCTGGGCTTCCGGACTGGATACCAGCAAGATTTTCATCTTCGATGTGCATACCGATCCTGCAAAGCCAAGCTTGCACAAGGTCATTGATAACTTCGTGTCTAAATCTGGCGGCGTTGTAGGACCGCATACTTCCTACGCGCTGCCTGGACGAATGATGCTGACAGGGCTTTCTAATAACAAGGATCATGGCGGTGAAACCGGGATGGTCGAATACACCAATGGTGGTGAGTACATTGCGACCCACTGGATGCCAAAAGATGGCGCACTCAATGGCGCTGTGAAAGGCGGTAAATATGCCGATGGCTATGGTTATGATCTGCGCGCGTTTCCACGTCGCAACGTCATGATCACCTCTTCATTCACTGGGTGGAACAACTACATGATGAATCTGGGTTCTATGATGGCAAGCCCGGAAGCCATGGCGAATTTTGGCAACACAGTGGTGATCTGGGATCTTCATGCCCGCACGCCGAAGAAGGTATTGGACGTGCCTGGTGCGCCTCTTGAAATTCGATGCGCCTGGGGCTCTGGTAATGACTACTGTTTTACAACCACTGCGCTGACATCAGAAATTTGGCTGATCTACGAGGATGATGACAACGAATGGCAGGCGAAGAAGGTTGCGGATATTGGTGATGCCTCGAAAATCCCCCTACCCGTAGATATCTCCATCAGCGCCGATGACAATTTGCTGTGGGTTGATACCTGGAACGATGGTCTGGTGAGACTGTTCGATATTTCTGACCCACACAATCCGAAACAGGTGAGTGAGCAGAAGATTGGCGAGCAAGTGAATATGGTTTCCCAGAGCTGGGATGGAAAACGGGTCTATTTCACCTCATCCCTGTTGACCAACTGGGACAAAACCCAATCCACGGGTAATGATCTGCAGTATTTCAAGATTTATGATTTCGATGGCAAGAAGTTGACTCACAAGCTGACATTGGACTTTATGGGCATGAAGTTGGGCTACCCGCACCAGATGCGCTTTGGCGCTTATTCGCTTTATGGCATGAAGCCGCCAAAAAGTCTCGCCAACCTCAGTCAGCGTTAAAGAGCAGGGCATTTCTTCAGGGATCCAGCCGTGAGAAGCCTGTTTCTGCTAATGCTGCTTGTCTGTCAATCAGTGATAGCAGGTCCGCACCATGACACGACAGTTGATCTGGCACCCGGTTATGGCGACCTTGAATTTAGCTTACCGGCGCCGGGTAGCTATGCCTTGCCCGGGCTTGGACAGGCGGCAGATGCCAGGGTACTGTCCAGTGATGGCAAGATGGTGTCTCTTCATGGCCTGATGAAACACAAGTTCACATTGCTAAGTTTCATCTACACACGTTGTTCTGATGTTAACGGTTGTCCACTGGCATCCTATGTGATCGGTAAAGTGCAAGAACGTATACTGAAAGATGATGTCCTGAAGGACCATGTGCGTCTGATCAGCATCAGTTTTGATCCAGCCAATGATACGCCGCAGGTAATGGAAGAATACGCAAGCCACTTCAGGTCGCCAGGATCCGACTGGCATTTTGTCACCAGTCGAAATGAAAACGAGATGGCGTCAATCCTTGAAAACTACGACCAGTTTGTTATCAAGGAATTCGATGAACAGGGTAAGCCGCTCGGCTCTATCTCTCATATGCTCCGCGTCTATTTGATTGATCATCAATATGAAATTCGTAACATTTATTCTGTATCATACCTGCATGCGGATACCATCATGAATGATATACGAACCATCGTGATGGATGCCACAAGGAGTCAGCATTCGCAGCCAGAAACCCATCTCTCCAATGAATAGAAAGGATTATGAATGAGTATTAAACGAATCAAGGTCGGCCAAAGAATGAGCCAGGCAGTGATACATGGAAATGTTGTTTCCACTGCCGGTCAGGTTGCCTTGAAGGCAGCGGGCGAAGATGCCGCCGCACAAACAACTGCCATATTGGATGCCATAGATTCATTGCTGGCAGAGGCTGGTACCGATAAATCCAACTTGTTGACAGCGACTATCTGGTTGGCTGACATGGCAGATTTTAATGCCATGAACAGCATCTGGGACGCATGGGTCATTGAAGGCAATACGCCAACCCGGGCATGTGTTGAATCTAAACTGGCGGCACCTCAGTTCACCGTGGAAATCGCAGTGACGGCGGCGATAGATTGATATGAATTTTGAAGAGATAAAAACAGCAATTGGGTTTGAAGTACCAGTGGGAAATTTCAGTGTTTATTCTCCGGTGGACGGCAGTGTTCTGGCAAAAATACCCCTGGATGATGAGGCTTCAACTGAAGCAAAGATTTGTCGGTCAGTTTCGGCTTTCAAAGCCTGGAGGCAAATACCTGCCCCTTCAAGAGGAGAACTGATTCGATTATTTGGCGAACAGCTTCGCGCCCACAAGAAAGCGTTAGGTGCACTGGTGACCATTGAATGTGGAAAAATTACTGCTGAGGGTGAAGGTGAAGTTCAGGAGATGATTGATATCTGCGAGTTCGCGACAGGTCTGTCGCGGCAGCTTTATGGATTGACGATTGCGACAGAACGCCCTTCCCATAGTCTTCGTGAGACCTGGCATCCCCTGGGTCCTGTCGGGATCATTAGTGCTTTCAATTTCCCTGTGGCGGTCTGGGCATGGAATACGGCTCTCGCCGTGGTTTGCGGTAACCCTGTTATCTGGAAGCCGTCTGAAAAGGCACCTCTATGTGCGATTGCCTGTCAGCACTTGTTTGAATTGGCGTGTGAACAGTATGGGGATGCACCGGAGGGCTTGTCTGAACTTCTGTTAGGCGAGCGCGATATTGGTGCACAAATGGTTGACGATAAACGCGTCTCGCTGATTAGCGCAACCGGCAGCACCGTTATGGGGCGAACGGTTGGACAAAGAGTCGCCGCAAGGTTTGGCAAGTCCATTCTGGAACTGGGTGGCAACAATGCCATTATAGTTTCGTCTTCTGCTGATCTTAAACTGGCGCTAATGGCGGTTGTCTTTGGTGCTGTAGGAACCGCCGGGCAGCGATGTACCACGACGCGCAGAATATTTGCCCATGCAGATGTTCATGACGTAACACTCGACCGTCTAAAAACAGCCTATTCGGGACTTTCAATAGGTGAACCAGGCAAAGATGGCACGCTGGTTGGCCCGCTGATTGACCAGATGGCCTATGACAACATGCAGCTGGCACTGGAAGAAGCACGTGCTGCAGGTTGTGTCGTTACCGGCGGTGAACGGGTGATGGCAAATGAATATCCGGATGCCTACTATGTGCAACCGGCGATCGTTGAGGGATGCGACGCGCTCTCTAATATTGCGAAAGAAACATTCGCGCCTATTCTTTACTTCTTCAAGTATGAAGATCTTGAAGATGCCATTGACCGGCAGAATGACGTACCCCAGGGTTTGTCATCTGCGATATTCACCAATGACATGCGCGAGGCAGAGACGTTTACCTCGGCAGTGGGGAGTGATTGTGGTATTGCCAATGTCAATGTAGGTACCAGTGGCGCGGAAATTGGCGGGGCTTTTGGCGGCGAGAAAGAAACAGGCGGTGGCAGGGAGTCTGGTTCCGATGCCTGGAAAGGTTATATGCGTCGCTCCACCGCGACGGTAAATTATTCGACCGAGATGCCACTTGCCCAGGGTATTAAATTTGATATTTAGAGGGCTTATACGGGAGCCCTTTTAGGAGGATAGTACGAACATGTCAGCAATCGAATCGCCACTTCAAGATGAGTTGATCATCGAGCAGATCCAGATCGGACCCATGCAGAATTTTGCATACCTGATTGGCTGCAAACGAACCCGTGAAGTGGCCGTCATCGACCCGGCATGGGATATTGATGGCCTGCTCGACTTTATCAATGAGCGAGACTACAAGTTAGCCGCCGCGCTGGTAACACACTATCATCCGGACCATTGTGGCGGCTCCTTCGGTACCAACAATGTGACTGGCGTTGCTGAATTGTTGGCAACCAACCCGGTTAAGATCTACACACACAAACTCGAAGCGGCTGGCCTCAAAAAGGTAACCGGCATTTCAGACAGTGACATGAAAAAAGTAGATTCTGGCGACCGACTTAAAATTGGCGATATTGAAGTCGAATTTCTGCATACGCCGGGGCACACACCCGGTTCCCAGTGTTTCAAGATCAAGCACACGCTGGTGAGTGGTGATACGCTATTTATTGATGGCTGCGGCCGCGTTGACCTCCCGGGTTCTAATTCAGAAGACATGTACCACAGCATTCAGAAACTGGCATCCCTGCCGGATGACACACTGCTGCTCCCTGGCCATAACTATAGTCAGGTGCCTCATGCCACCATGGCGGAGACGAAACGCAGCAACACCTATATGCGCATAAAAGATCTGGATACCTGGAAGACTATAATGTGACCATTATCGCGGACCTGTTCTTTTGTTCG
>CAZAZB010000168.1:0-8509 GCA_964489485.1 uncultured Pseudomonadales bacterium
AAATTAGCAATGTTCAATCCGGCATCTCAATGGGAATCGTTGCTGAAACCCTGAATTCTGGTGAGATCATTTTGACGCCTTCGGCGATGTTTGACCCTCGATTTAACGCTCGCGAGAGTGTACAGGCATCCAGGATTCAGGCTGTTTTCTGTGCTCCATTAATGGGTAAGGCGACCCGGGGTGTTCTCTACCTGCAAGGTGATTTTCAATCCGGCGACGAAGGGATGCAGATAGACGCGGAATACTTTACCCGCCATGTATCGCCCTTGTTGGATCAACTCCTTGTCGACAACGAGAAGCATGAACACGTCGATCCCTTTTACTCACTTCGTGAAAAATACCGAGTGGCTGAAGTTGTTGGTAGCAGTGAAGCGCTATATAAAGTGCTGCGGTCGGCAATGATGGTGGCGCCACTGGAGGTTTGTGTGATGTTGACCGGTGACTCTGGAACGGGCAAGACGCAGTTGGCGAATGTCATACATTCCAACAGTGGTCGGGAAAGCTTTCCATTTGTTGAGGTCAATTGTGCGACCTTGTCTGAGGCCATGATCGAGAATGAGTTATTCGGGACGACGAACGACGAGCAGAAGGAGGGAAACCCATTGTTGGAAGGTAAGGTTGGTGCTGCAAATAGCGGAACTCTTTTTTTGGATGAAGTGGGTTCGATGCCGGTCTCTGTACAGGCGAAGCTGCTGCGGTTTCTTCATTCAGGCGAATACTATCCGGTAGGTGCCACTACACGGCGGCAATCCAAAGTTCGAATTATCTGTGCGACCAGTACTGACATGCACGATGCCATTGAAAAGGGGATCTTCCGGGAAGATCTTTTTTATCGAATCAATACCTTCCCCATAGACCTGCCTGGACTTGAACAACGCACCGCAGACGTCTGCGAGATTGCCGATTCTCTCTGCGGGCTTATTTGTGCCAAACATCAATTTCCCAGGATTACAATAAATGATGCTGGTAGGGAGAAACTTCTCGAATGCAGTTGGCCCGGGAATATTAGGGAGCTCAACAATAGTATTGAATCGGCCTGCATAAGGGCGGCATTCGAGGAAAATTATGTACTGGGTCCGGATCAACTTGCCACAGATGGAGCAGAAATGACTGGCGTGGAAGTGGACTACATGGATCAGTCGTTCCAGGATGCCACTCAGAAGTTCCAGGCGCTCTTCCTAACGGAAACACTTGAGAAGAACCATGGTAATGTAAGCCAGACCGCGAGGCAGTTAAAAATATCACGTACTCACCTGCATCATTTAATCAATAGTCTGGATATAGATAAGAGCTGAATCCCCCTGATCAACACAAACGATACAAACGAACATTGCGGCGAGTGTATCCACGCTGAGACGTTGGAGTAGTAGATTGAAACATCTGGCTGGATTGTTACCATTTCTTCAATGGTCCCGGCACTATACAAGGAGTGATCTGGCGGCAGATTCCGTGGCGGGGGTAGTGGTTCTGTTCATCACCGTACCCCAGGTTATTGCCTACGCGTTTCTCGCTGGGCTGCCAGCCGAAGCGGGGCTCTACGCTGCGCTGGCGTCGCTGTTGATCTACTCCTTATTTGGCAGCAGCAGATCACTTGCTGTTGGACCCGCGGCGATTATTGCCATGATGACGCTCGATACGACTTCTGAATTTGCCCCGCCGGGAACGGTTGCTTACGCCGCCTGGGCAGTGAAACTCAGCATGGTGACGGGGCTGGTACTTGTTGGCCTGAGGGTGATTAACTTTGGTGCCATCATCAATTTCCTGAGTCATGCAGTCATTACCGGATTCATCTCGGCGGCGGCAATTTTGATCATTGTTAATCAGTTGCCCGCCATACTGGGCGTACATGCCTCACCAGATAGCAGCGTCGCGGGCGTGCTGGGCTACCTGATGAATCTGCGAGAGATGGTAAATATCACCGTGATTGAGATTTCCATCAGCGCCTTGTTATTGCTGGTTTTCTGTCATCGCTACCTTGAAGGCTTGTTTGTAAAAGTGGGTATCTCAACTAAGGTTTCGGTCAATCTGGCAAGGTCGGCTCCCATGTACGTCGTCGTCCTGGGGATTGTGATGGCTGTCCTCTTTCAGTGGCAGGGTGGCAATGGCGTGCCCATCGTGGGTGCCATCCCAACGGGGTTGCCAGAAATTTCTTACCTGTCAATTTCTATTGAAGAATTTCAGCAGTTGTTGCCCGCTGCGGTACTCATGGCGCTGGTCGTCTTTATGGAAAGTACAAGCGTTGCAACGGCAATGGCGGCCAAGAAGAGACAAAAAATTGAACCCAATCAAGAATTGGTCGGCTTAGGATTTGCCAATATTGGCGCTTCCCTCGCGGGTGGGCTACCCGTCGCCGGTAGCTTCGCCAGAACAGCGGTCAATTTTTCTGCCGGGGCTGTCTCGCCAGTCTCATCAATAATAACGGCACTGTTATTGGTCGCGACACTGTTTTGGTTTGCTCCCCTGTTCTACCATCTGCCCAAAGCGATTCTCGCTGCCATTATTGTCCTTTCAGCATCGCAACTCATCGACATACCGGTTATCAAGCGGATATTCGCTTTTAACCTGATTGATGCAGTGACTTTTTCCTGCACTTTTCTGGCGGTGCTCAGTTTCGGTGTCGAGATTGGGATCCTGGTTGGTGTGGCAATATCCTTTGTGCTGCTTATCCGTAGTAGCAGCCACCCCCATATCGTTGTTGTTGGTAGGCTCGGAGAAACAGAGCATTTCAGAAATGTCGATCGGTTCGAGACTCGAACCTCAGAATCAGTCATCGCGGTAAGGGTGGACCAGAGTTTGTACTTCGTCAACACCCGATACGTTGAGTCCTACCTACTGAACGCTGTTGCAGATTCACCTGCCACGACAGATCTGGTGCTGATTTGTAATGCCATGAATTTCATCGATACCAGCGGTTTGGAAATGTTAGAACATCTTTGTGACGACCTCTATGACATCGGTATTACACTACATTTAGCCGAGGTGAAGAGTGTTGTGATGGGGCAATTGAATGGCACGGATTTTGGTGACCACATGAAGGGAAATATCTATTTGACGACAGATCTCGCAATGAAAGATCTGGAGACTAATGAAGAGGGGTCCTATTTGAATTAGCAGGGCAGGCATGTCTTAATTACTCCGAATCTGCAAATAGTTCGCGATATTAACGCACTACTTTTGTCCATTTTAATGACTTATAAGGAGAGAACGATGCACACAGAGACAATCGAATACAAGGATGGCGACACATTGCTCGAAGCCTATGTTGCCTATGACGAAAGCATCAGCGGGCCAAGGCCTGCTGTATTAATCGCCCACGACTGGACTGGCCGACGCGACTTTGCGACCAGTAAAGCAGATGAAATGGCGGCGCTGGGGTATGTTGGCTTTGCACTGGATATGTATGGTAAAGGCGTGTTCGGCAAGGATGGAGATGCGGAATATAATGCTTCCCTCATGAATCCGCTGGCAGGTGATCGGGCAATGCTACGCAACCGAATGCAGGCTGCCATGTCAGCGGTCCGTGAACTCGACGTTGTTGATAATGGGAAGGTCGGTGCAATGGGCTACTGTTTCGGTGGTATGTGTGTGCTGGAGTTAGCCAGAGCAGGCAGTGATGTGCTTGGTGTGATCAGCGTTCATGGTATTTTTGCGCCAGGCGACATTGGTAATGAAGCGATTACGGCAAAAGTGCTCTGCCTCCATGGTCAGGATGACCCAATGGTTCCGCCCGAACAAGTTCTCGATTTTGAAAAGGAGATGAGCGCCGCAGGTGCGGACTGGCAGGTACATGCCTACGGTAATACTGTCCATGCGTTCACAAACCCCGACGCTAATGATCCTGCATTTGGTACTGTCTATAGTCCCATTGCAGATAAGCGTGCTAGTCAGTCCATCCGGAACTTCTTCGACGAGATTTTGTAGAGCGTCGTTTGTCAGGCTGAAGCTCCTGGAGACAAAGCTTCTGGAGACAGTGTTCTTGAAGACAAAGCTCTAGAAGACAAGGCTCTAGAAGACAAGGTTCTTGGGGGACAGAGCTCTAGGGGGCAGAGTTCCAGGGGGCAGATTCAAAAACTATCTTTGCGTCGTCTCGTCTCTGCAAAGATGTCCACCAGGTTTGCCCCTTCCATTCCAAGTGTAGACTGTAAATCTGCACTATCGGGGCGGAGGAAGGGGTTTGTTGCCTTTTCTAAGCCGAGTTTTGAAGGAACAGTGGGTTTTCCTTGCGCTCTTAGTGCATCAATATCCTGTGCTCGCTGCTGTAAGGTCTCATTTTGAGGCTCTATCGTCACCGCAAAGGCAGCATTGGACTGGGTGTACTCGTGTGCGCAGTAGATTCGCGTGTCATCTGGCAGCTTGATGAGTTTCTGTAGCCCGGACCACATCTGGTCTGCGGTACCCTCGAACAATCTCCCACAACCCAGCGCAAACAAGGCATCACCGGAAAATAGATCGCCATCTTCTGCGAAATAAAAGGCAATATGACCGATAGTGTGACCCGACACATCGAATACCTGCGCCTGATGGTTGCCAAATTGGTAGATGTCACCATCTTCAACCTCCACATCTATGCCGGGAATTCGTTCTTTGTCTATTTTTGACCCCACAATTGTACAATTCCATTGTTTTTTAAGTTCTAGATTGCCACCTGAATGATCGAAATGGTGATGCGTGTTCAGAATATGAGTGAGCTTCCAACCTTTTTCTTCCAATGCATTGTTGAGAGGCGTCACTTCAGGTGTGTCGATAGCAGCGGTGAGGTTATTGTCGCTATCGTGTATGAGGTAGCCATAGTTGTCTGATAGGCACGAAAACTGGTGGACTTCGAGTTTTGACATGGAAATGTCATCCTTAATACTGAATAAGAGAAAATAGTGCCTGAAATGGCTGGCTAATAGAAGGGTCGCAGAATAATAATAACAGCCATCGTTTAACCCGTTTGCGACCTCTTACCGTTTACATGACTGAATTGGGTTCGCTAGGCTATACCCGGTTCACTAAAAGCTGGTCTCTGGTATTCGAATGGCTATTGCCCTGACAAAAACAAGAAATGTTCTTTCGGTTGATGGTCACCATGAGGTTTCCGACGATCAGTTGATGGTGTCTTTTGGTCGCGGAGACAGATCGGCGTTTGACCAGTTGTATTCTCGATACAAACAACCACTTTATGGCTATTTATTCCGAAATTGTGGCCATACCGTTTTTGTCGAAGAACTGTTTCAGGATGTCTGGTTACGGGTGATCGCCTCAGCGCCAAGGTACCAGCGTAAAGGCAGGTTTCGCTCCTGGGTTTTTACGCTGGCACACAATTGTATGGTGGATTATTACAGGAGATCATCGCGCCAATCTGTTGAACTGCATGTTGAGGCGGGTGTTGTCGATGAACATTTCGCGAGTGAGCAAACCGTTGCCGAAGATTTTACGGATTCTGAAATAAACACTGCCATTCAAAAGGCAATAGCGTGTTTGCCACTGGATCAACGTCAGGCATTCTGTTTGCGAGAGGAATCGGGATTCTCGGTAAAGGAAATTGCACAGATTCAGGGCATCACTGCTGAAGCCGCCAAGAGTCGCTTGCGTTATGCCTATCAGAAACTCAGAACGAGTTTAGCGGATCAACACGAATGAACATGAACAATCGTCAACATTGGGATCAGGAAGATTTCGAACTCGAAGCTGAATTCGAGGATGTATCTCGCGCTGTTCGTGCACGGCAACCGCAGGTGCCCATGGTGTCCGGGCGTCTGGATAGGCGCATTAGAGAGCATGCAAAGTTTCAAGCGAGTGAAGAAGCCAGTAAAAGCTGGATATTTAGTCGCGCCCCACAACTGGCGTTAGCGGCAAGCCTGTTTTTCGGTGTGAGTGTGTATTTTGTTACCAGTCTGGAGTATCAGTCACGACAGAGACCAGAGTCTTTGTCCGAATATGGTGTGCCTGCTGTCAATGTTCCGGGTAAGAAGAATCGGCACCTATCGCCAGGGGTTGTGTCCACCAGGACTTTAAGTATAGAAGAAACTACCTTCCCTTCGAGTAGAGAGACTGCGAGTAGAGAGACTGTCAGCAGGAAGACCGCATCGGCTTCCCCGAATGCCTCAGTGCTCTACGAACGCCAGGTCTCTGTGAGTTCCTTGCCGGTTCTGGAAAAACCGGTGACCAGGAAGTTGATAGCGGCAAAAGACACTAATCTGGTGTCGGGGACGCGGGATAAACGACAATCAGGTGCTTTGTCAGATAAATATTCCGGTGTTAGCTGGGTAAAATTGAATTTTATGGTGAACGATAATGGCGAAGTAGATCAGATCAGGGTGATTGAAAGTTGCCTGAGAAATACTCTTCGGGATCATTGCATCGATGACGATGTACACGACCAGTACGCCATTGATCAGGTTATGCGAAACACTTATCAGCACCCTGGTGAGATGGAAGAAATTATATTTGTACCAGTGAATTATAAAACGAGCAGGACAAACCTTCCCGCTGAAGACCGGTAGGCTGGATGATAGTCTGGACTATTGCCCCCGAATTTCTATTTTATGATCCAGCATGGTCTCATCTTCGAAACTGAACCAGGCATCCACCACATTGCCCTTCAAGACCTCCGGCAGCCAGTAGCTGTCGTCTTCCCACATCTCGTGGTAAGGAATATCGGTCAGGTCAAACCATATTGGAATGGCTTCATCGGTTTCCGACGGTATGCCGGTATAGTCCGTCGCCGTGTAAACGAAGCCATGTATTTTTGGCATCTCGTCCTCGGCATGAAAGAAGAGCTCTCCACCAAATTTGACATTGAGCGGTGTGATCAACAATTCTTCCTGAGTCTCGCGGATCGCACATTCTTCCGTGGTTTCATTGTCTTCCAACCGACCACCAGGACCGTTGATCTTCCCTGCGCCTAAACCCCTTTTCTTTCTGATAAGGAGAATCCTGCCATCTTTCACCACAAACAGAAGGGTGGCTATTTGTTCTGGTTGCCAGTTATCCCAGTCTATGTTTTCAATTTTCATTTTTCTCTGTTTACCTCAAGAGCGAAACAATTGTAAGTTCGCATAGATGCTTTAGTCAGCAAACACACACCGTTCTTGCGCCCATTGTCGCAAGCCTTGAATTTTTTCGTGCATGACAATGGAAAGTGGGTTCGTGCTGCGAATGGCATTTTCGAGTTGCGCGGGTGACAGTGATTCATCTACAGCGGAAACGGTGTAAAGAGCGCTGACAATTGCTTGCTCTATCTCGGCACCGGAGAAACCATCCGTGATTTCGGCAAGAAAGGCCAGATTAAATTTAGTGGAATCCAGATTGCGTTTTTCCAGATGAATCTTGAATATTTCCTGGCGTACCTCTTCAGATGGTAGATCGACAAAGAAAATCTCGTCGAGTCTACCCTTGCGAACCAATTCCGGCGGGAGTTGGGTGATGTCATTTGAGGTGGCAACGATGAAAGCCTGACTCTTCCTTTCCGCCATCCAGGTAAGGAGTGTGCCCAGGACCCGCTGTGAAATACCGGAGTCACTCTGACTGATGGAAATGCCTTTTTCAATTTCATCTAACCAGAGAACACAGGGGGACATCATGTCGGCTAATTTCAAGGCTTCTCTCAGGTTGCGCTCAGTTTCTCCAAAGAACTTGTTGTAGAGGGAACCGAAATCGAGTCGCAGTAGGGGAATACCCCACATGCCCGCAACTGCCTTTGCAGCAAGGCTCTTTCCACTGCCTTGAATGCCGAGCAGCATCAGCCCTTTCGGTGGGTCCAGCCCGTTGTCCTCGTCAATCAGAAATTCATCCCGACGATCCTTGAGCCATTTTTTGAGAATGTGCAGACCACCGACTTCTGTAAATTTTGCTGTGTCATATTCGAAACTCAACACACCTTCCATATCCATTAAGGCGAACTTGGCCTTGTTCAATTCGGGCAGGTCAGATTCATCAATGGCACCGTCGTCATAGATTGCGCCGCGTACCAGTTGCCGTGCATCTTGCAGTGAAACACCTTTCAGGTTGTTCACCAGCTTCATAAAGGTTTCGCTATTGCTTCGCACTGGGCGATTACCCTGATTCTTCGACCAGAGGCTTGCTTCTTCTCTTACCAGGTTCATCAACTGTTCTTCTGTTGGCATGGATAATTCGAACCGTGCGCAATACCGCCGAACCTCGTTGGGCAATTCGATGGCATGGCTTAGCAATATAATCGTGTGCCCAAGTTTCTGATGGCGCATTGCAATCTCACGAAGCAGGCGAATGTTAATCGGGTCTTCATCAATGTGCGGGTGAAAATCACAAAGGACATATATGGCTGGCTCATCAGCTTCTTTTATAAAGCTTAGTACTTCCGTTGCATCCTGCGAATTGTCACCGGCATTCAATCTGTTGCCGAAGCCGAGCCGATTCAAGCCTTCCGTGATTGACCAGGCGTATAGAGGGGAAGCACGTTTGACCGCCAGTCGTGTAATCATTTCGAGCACACGTGGCTCCTCGTAGGATTCAATCACCAGGATGGGTACTTTCGAGTCCAGTA
>CAZAZB010000169.1:0-8476 GCA_964489485.1 uncultured Pseudomonadales bacterium
ATCTGAATCAGCCTGTCTTCCGACCCAGATAACAGCGCCTGAGTTTCCTTCGACAATGGTACCGCACCTCTCAGAACACCGTTGGCATCGAGCAAACCGGCTTTAGAAAAATAGTCAGACTCATCATCCGATGTTGTTCCATTATGGGTATCCGATGCCCCTACAAAGCCAAACTTGTAAGGATTTTTGATGCCTCTATCCTGAAATGACAGACCATTCAACAGAGCCTCACGCGCATAGGACCCTTTCGGTTCACTAAAGAGATTGGTCGCTATACGGACGGACATAATTTCAAAGTCTGCCCATTCGTCATTGACAGACAGGGCCGGATGAGTTTCGGATGTCCCCTTAATCTGGGTAATTTCAATGAGCGGCTCATTGCGCATCCGCAATTCCGCATAGGCAGTGTCCATGGGATTTCCCGCCCAATCCACCAGCTTGAACATCTGTCCGTTCGAGCCATTTGAGTTATGCGGAATTGCCATTGCCTCGATTCCCTGCTCCCGCAAATCATCCAGCCAGTGCCAGAGCTTTTCCGGATTCTGGCTGTGAAATCTGGAAAATGGCATGGCCGGAAGCTTGTCTGCCCCCTGAAAGATCACATTACGATGCAGGTTGCCTCGATCATCCGATGATGTGGTGTATTCATAACCCACGAAGGTGGTGAACTTGCCAGGATCATTGAACTCTTCTGCGGCGTTGATAATGTCAGACCAGGCATCTCTCGTAATACCATTGACCATCTCCACATCGATATCACCCTTGGCAACACCGGACAGCGTTTGTTGCAGGAATGTTGAAAATGCCTTGACTCGATTGGGAATGCTCGCCGTATTGAGTTTCTCTGGCGCATTGAGGTTGTGTAATTGTTGGACGTGATCGAGTTTCGAAAATTCCGTTGATGTATCCGATGCAGCACTCATCACGCCAAGAAACATTGCATGATCTGTGACGGCATAAAAGTCCAACGGTTGCCTGAGCTTCATCTCAAATCCACCCGGATGGGTGATCGCGCCGCCTCTGGCATAGCGGTAAGCATCATAGGGTGTGGCGAGCGTACCGAAAGCAAAAGCATCAAACGAGTAGGCAGTGTGTACGTGAAGATCACCAAAATAGGCACTTCGATTCGCATTCTGTGCTGGATGGGCGACCATAATTTCCCGGGGCATCTTTAATGACTGACCACTAAATCGCGTGGGTGATGGCGCATCTGCCTCTTTGGTTATGCCCGCTACTTCTTTATTCTGCATGTCTTCAGAGCACGCAGAGACCATGAGCAAAAGACCGGTGAGAATGAGAGGTGATAGAAGAGGAATTCTTTTTGACGGCAGATCATGCATTGTTCGATCCTCAATGGCGATAGCCATCATTGTGCCCATATTATTGTGCTCATATATCTCACCTAAGACTACTCGTTTAGGAATCAGGGTGAAAGGGAGAATTCATTTCCTTGCGCGTGTTAAACTCGCGCGCCTTATGCCGATCATCACACTAAAAAACGTCTCGCTAAGCTTCGGACTCGATGTTGTTCTGGACAAGGTCGATCTCAGTATTGAAAAAGGCGACAAACTTTGCCTGACCGGACGCAATGGCAGCGGCAAAAGCACATTGATGCGCCTGATTACCGACCGCCTACATGCAGATGATGGCGAAGTCTGGCGGGCGAGTAATCTGAACTTTTCCACACTGGATCAGGAGCTTCCCACAGAATCGGATACCACGGTCTATCAGGCGGTTGCAGGTGGTTTTGCCAATGTCGGCGCGTTGCTCGCCGAGTATCACGACCTGACCATCTCCATGCCAGACGATATGGTTGAGAAGATGGCGCCCCTGCAGGAAAAGATTGATGCCATGGATGGCTGGGCACTCGGTCATCGGGTCGATACGATCCTCGACAGGATGGCTATCCCACCCGACCGAAAGCTTGCAGAATTATCCGGAGGATGGTTGAAGCGAGTTGCTATCGCGCGGTCTCTGGTGACTGAACCTGATGTTTGGTTGCTGGATGAACCAACCAACCATTTGGACATTCCCACTATCGAATGGCTCGAAGCACAAATGTTGAACTACGATGGCACCATCATTTTTGTTAGCCATGACCGGCAATTGATGCAGTCGGTCGCTGATTCAATCGTCGACATAGACCTTGGCCGAGTCAAACGATGGGACTGTCATTATCAAGAATTCCTTGAACGGCGCGACCATGAACTGGATGTTCAGGCGCAACAGAACAAGCGTTTTGATGACAAGCTCCGCAAGGAAGAGGTTTGGATTCGCCAGGGCGTTAAAGCCAGACGAACAAGGAACGAAGGGCGCGTTCGTGCACTTGAAAAACTACGTATTGAGCGACAACAACGAAGAAGTATCGGTAACCTTAAGCTCGAAGTTGATTCAGGTTCAGCGTCAGGGAAGATTGTCAAAGAACTGATCGGTGTCTCAAAACAATATGACGGTATCAAACTGATCCATGAATTTGATCTCATCATACAGCGCGGCGACCGTATCGGGTTTCTGGGTCCCAACGGCGCTGGTAAAACCACACTACTAAAGATTCTTCTGGAAGACTTACCACCCGATGAAGGAATAGTCCGTACAGGCACCAGGCTTGAGGTTGCTTATTTCGATCAGGTCCGGGCACAGCTCAATCCTGAACAGTCCGTCTCGGATTACATATCCGAGGGCCGCGACTACATCGAGATCAATAATCGCGATGTGCATGTGATTTCATATCTGGCCAATTTCATGTTCGATGGCGACCAATCCCGTTCGCCTATTAGAACCCTTTCAGGCGGCGAACAAAACCGATTGCTTCTTGCCAAGCTGTTCTCACTACCTGCAAACCTGCTCGTATTGGATGAACCCACCAACGACCTGGACGTTGAAAGCCTGGAGCTTCTGGAAGAGCTCTTGCTGGAATATAACGGTACGGTACTGCTCGTCTCACACGACCGATCCTTTATGGACAATGTTGTTTCCAGTCTGGTGGTTTTCGAGGGTGATGGCGTCGTCAAGGAATACGTCGGTGGCTATAGTGATTGGTTGGCGGCAGGCGGAGACTTTCTTTCTAAAAGCAGTGAACCCAATGCCCAATCAGCCGGGGACAAGACAGGTAATACTGATCTTTCCTACAAAGAGCAGAAAAAACAAAAAAATAATCAGCATAAAACCACCAAGGAACTACAAGCGCTTCCGTTGCGTGTCGAAAACCTGGAACTGGAGATCAAGAAACATCATCAGACCATGAGTGAATCCACATTCTTTGAACAGACTGAGAAAGAGCAAAAAGAACTCTATCAGCTCGTCGGCGAGCTGGAAGAAAAACTGGAAGGGCTGTTTGAACGCTGGGAAAAACTGGAAAATTAAGCAGCTAGCGTCAGGCGGATTAGCTCTCTTTTTCAGTTCTACATTAAAGTCGAACAATTCTTCTTCGCCAGACTGTCCGAATCCTGCTGCTCACACATGGCTTGAATTCGTGCCTGGAATCGTAATGCGAGGCCATCGTCACCCTGCTCTTCCTGCCAGTTCAGAAGTGCCTTGTTAAGAGATCGAAGTACACGGAAATTTCGCCCGGCAAACATTGCCTGACTTTCACCTGGCTCATCAAAAAGTGCCTGTGCAGAGGACCTGATCAGCTTGTGATTTTCAGGCGTCAAACGAATAATGGTTTTGACATAGTTCGCACCCCACTGGAAACGGGTTGCATCACCCTTGGATGTTGCATACGCCTTGCGGCGCCATTCAAGTGCGCCAGCAATATCGTCTTCTTTTTCAGCGAGGGACGACAGGCTGCTCATAAAATAGTAGGGAGATTCCGATTTGTCCAGTTCCGCCAGTAGCAGGGTTTTGGCATCGGCATAGAGCTTTGCGGATTGGTAGAGGTAGTTCAATTGCGACACCACACTTTGGCGAGCGAAAGAGTTTGTTGTTTTCTTGTCGGCACTCGCAAGGTCCGTCTTAAGCTCGGTAACCACTTCTTCCGATAACGGTGTTTCCTTGCCATCCATAAAATGAAAGCTCAATAGAGGCAGCCATCCTGCCAGTTGTTCCGCTGTAGAAAGAGATGGTTGGTGACGCAGCCCAAGGAACTGTTCCTGCCACTGTTTTATTAATGCTGCCTTCTGGCGATCAGTGAACATTGGCAACTCAATGATCTCTTCAGAGTAATATCCCAGCGACTCCCAACAGGCAAGGGTCAGTTCTGTTGATGCCAGAATTGTTGATATCCGGGTATAGGCATCTGAATCTTCAACAGCGCTGAAAGTATCGTCTTCACCATCCTCCTGCTGTTTTGTTAGCGCAATGAGGTACTCCATATAGAGTCTGGCACTGGCGTCCTTATCCGGACTCCTGTCAGAAAGGTCCCTGAAAAATGTCGCGGGAGTATCTTCCGGCAAGCTGCCTGAATCCTGCCCCCAGGAATAATAAGCGAGCTGGATAAAATCGTTCTCCAATAGTTGCTCAGGATGACTCAGTGCCAGCTTCACCAACATAGACGTCGGGCGCATCTGATCCAGACTAAGCGCAAGAATTGTGTTGTAGCGCGAGATGTCGATACCGCCGGGAATACGGGTCACCTCTTCGCCTAAAGGGTTAAACACGATCATTGTCGGATAACCCTTTACACCGAACTTGTCCCCCCAATATTGGGCTCGATCGGTATCTCCATCCAGATAGATCGGCACAAACATTTCAGTTTGCGCGATAAACTGCTTGCTCTTGAATACGGTGTGCTTGATTTCCTGACAGGGAGGACACCAGACGGCACCCCAGTAGAGATATACAGGTTTGTTTTCCTGTTTTGCCAGAGCAAAGCCTTCCGCAACTGTTCCGTCGAACCAGTGGATCTTAAGCTTCTCAGCCTGCGCGCCTCTCGCGTGATCGCCGCGACTCTCGACTGCGCCATCACAGCCGGACAAAAGGAGCAGCACAAGAACCAGAGACTTAAACATGGGACCTGCCAGTCTTCTTTTTAGGTCACGACTGTGGATCGCGAATCACCAGCAAGCGTGTTTCGGTCATATCTTCGATGGCAAATCGAATGCCTTCCCTGCCAAGCCCGCTCTCTTTCACGCCACCGTAAGGCATGTGATCCACGCGCCAGGAAGGCACATCGCCAATAACAACGCCGCCTACATCGAGCGTATCCCAGGCTTTCTGTACCTTGTAGATGTCCCGCGTGAACACACCCGCCTGCAATCCGAACTGGCTCTTATTCACTTCTTTTAATGCATCGTTGAAGTCAGAGAAAGGGGCTAGATTCGCCAATGGACCAAACGCTTCTTCGGTATTGGCGTCGCAAGATTCCGGCACACCTTCCAGCAGTGTCGCTTCCAACATAGCGCCATCCAATTCGCCACCACAAAGCAGGGTTGCGCCCTTGCTAACAGCATCATCAATCCATCCTTTGAGACGTCCTGCTTCTTTGGTTGAAATCATGGGACCAATAAAGGTTTCCCTGTCTTTCGGGTCACCCATCTTCAGGATTTTAGTCTTGGCGACTAACTGTTCCTTAAAGGTGTCATAGATATTTTCATGAACGAATATTCGCTGTACGCCAATACAGGATTGTCCGGACTGATAAAAAGCACCGAAAATAACCCTGTCAACTGCATCTTTGATGTCTGTATCTTCATCCACGATAACCGCCGCATTGCCGCCCAACTCCAGCACCACAGGTTTTTTGCCAGCCTTGGCCTTGAGTTGCCAGCCGACGACAGGGCTGCCGGTAAAACTCAATAGCTTCAAGCGCTCATCTTCAGTGAAAAGAGCGGCGCCATCCCGCGTACAGGGCAGAATGGAAAACGCCCCTTTCGGCAGATCTGTTTCTGCGAGAGTTTCACCGATAATCAACGCACCGATAGGTGTGAGGCTAGCGGGTTTCAACACAAAAGGACAACCCACTGCCAGTGCAGGCGCAACCTTGTGAGCTGCAAGATTCAGCGGAAAGTTAAACGGACTAATAAAGGAACAGGGACCAATCGGCACTCGTTTCCACATGCCGCGATAACCTTTGGCTCTAGGGCTAATATCCAGCGGCATGATTTCCCCATAGATACGCGTCGATTCTTCAGCAGCTATTTTAAAAGTATCAATTAACCGGGTGACCTCACCTTCCGCATCATTTATCGGTTTTCCCGCTTCAATACATAGTGCTTCTGCCAGTTCGTCAAAGCGTTCGCGGAACCTGCCAACACAGTGTTCTAGTACCGCCTGGCGCTCATAGGCTGCCATGCTGGCGCAGGCTTCCTGGGCATCTACCGCAGCGGCGATTGCCGCGTCAATGACATCGGGCGTTGCCATGGCAACTTTGGTCGCATTCTCACCTGAATATTTATCGACAACAACCAGATCTTCGTTCGCGTAGACGGCTTCATTGGCCAGATAATAGGGATAAGATTCTTTAAGCATGATTCACCTTTCGTAGTATGTTGGCGGCTGTCCTAGATGCTGAACTCGATATTGCCCATGCGTTTCGTCAGGATCGCATTTTCCCGATAGTCGATCGGCAGAACAATCAGGCTTGGACCAGACTCGGCAAGTGCAGTGGAAAGTGTTCCCAGAAGATCATCGGCATTTGTCACATGGTGTCCATGCCAGTCGAATGCGCTGGCCAGCTGCATCCAGTCTGGATTGCCGAAGCTGAGATCAGTATGGCGTCCAAACTGACTGGTTTGCTTCCAGGCGATCAGACCATACATATTGTCTTCCCATACCATCACCGTCATATTGCAGTTCAGACGCTTCGCTGTTTCCATTTCCTGTACATTCATTAAGAAACCGGCATCACCACAGATCGACAGAATATGCTTGTCTGGATACAAGAGTGCCGCGGCGACCGCACCAGGCAATGCAAAACCCATGGAACAAAATCCGTTGGGGATGAGGCAGGTATTCGGTTCATGACATTGATATTGTCTTGCAATCCACATTTTGTGTGCGCCCACGTCGGACATTAGAATACCGTCAGCGTCCATTGCTTCCCTGACATCCCAGAGAACCTTTTGCGGTCGAATCGGCCCTTCCCCGGAATCATCCTTATGTGCGGAAATTTCCCCCCACATATCTTTTCGTGCCTGCGCCTGAAAGCTTAGGTCCCAATCACCATTGCCGTCTGCTGTCACCCGTTCATTCAGCATCCACAACGTGTGCGCCAGATCACCGACTATTTCAAATTCCGGGTGGTAGTGCTCGTCAATTTCAGCTGGCAGGAAATCCGCATGAACAATGGTTTTTTCACCATCGGGATTCCACAAACTCGGATGGTACTCCACCATATCGAAACCCAGTGTGATAATGACATCGGCAGCAGCGATGGCGAGATAAGCGAAGTCTTTCGCCTGCAGACCGACGGTATAGAGACACTGGTCTGAATCCATATCAACACAACCTTTTGCCATAAAGGTTGAGATCACGCCGATGCCGGTGGATTCACAAAACATGCGCAGTTGTTTTGAGGCGCGGCGGCGAACACAGCCATTACCGGCGAGAATAACGGGACGCTTGGCATTTTTAATGGCTTCCCAGGCACGATCAACCGCCTTGTCGTCACCCACCGGGCGACGATAACGAATAGGCGTAATGGGCATCTTGTCTGTTTCTCGTTTCGCAATGTCTTCCGGTAGTTCAATGAGAACCGCGCCAGGCTTTTCTGAACGAGCGAGCCGTACACCCTTACGAATAATCTCCGGGATCGTATTTTCATTGAGTACTTGTTGCGCCCACTTGGTTACCGGCTCAAACATGCCGACAACATCCATGACCTGATGGGATTCTTTGTGTAGTCTTTCTGACGAACCCTGCCCGGTTAACACCAGCATAGGTGCTCTGTCCATATTGGCATCAGCAACACCAGTGATCAGGTTGGTAGCACCCGGACCAAGCGTTCCGAGACAACCCGCGGGGGTTCCCGTTAGCCGCCCATAAATTTCCGCCATGAAAGCTGCACCCTGCTCATGCCGACATAGAATGAATTTAATCTTGTCCGACTTCTCTAACGACATCATGAAATCGGCATTTTCTTCGCCGGGAACGCCAAAAATATACTCAATACCTTCTTCTTCCAGGCATTTAACAAATAAATCGGATGCTTTCATTTATGGCTCTCCATATCAAAGATATTATTATATTTATGTGGGCTGTTTTCTTTTATATGCTTAGGATTGAACTAATCCTTTTAAGTTCCATAGTTATACCTTTATTTTTTTTGCTTGTACTGTATTTATAGCCAGCGACGTACTTTTTTACAATATTTCACATAATCTTCACCATGTTGTTCTAACAAATGCTGTTCTTCAAGAGCGACTTGGAGCTCAACGACAGTACAGGTTAATAGCATGATGGCAAAAGTTGCGGTATTTGGTAGGACAAGAAAAAACCCGATGACATTTATTTTCATTCCTAAAAAAATTGGGTTGCGTGAAATTAAAAATAAGCCATTTTTTACTAGATGTGTTTTGCTTTTACTATCTATACCTAT
>CAZAZB010000170.1:0-6891 GCA_964489485.1 uncultured Pseudomonadales bacterium
CGGATAAGTCTTATTCGGCCAAACTCGTTGATCTATGGCAGTCCCGCGGTGACAGAGAATATGAACTCGATGACATTATGCTATTAAAAGTCGGGCGCCACTTGCGTCCTTCTGCCAACTACAAACTGATTGTCAGCCGCGAAGAAGGCGAGAATCACTACCTCTCTGGCTACCGAAAAGAATTCATTAGCCTTGAATCCAGATCCCACAATGGTCCACTTGCCCTGATTGATGGCAAGGTAGACGAAGCGGCACTGTGGCAAGCAGCATCGATTGTTGCTCGATTCGGCCAGGGACGGGACGCGACAAAAGTCCAGATTGAAATTCGCTCGCTGGAAGGAGACCTGCGAATACTGGAAGTTACACCCCTGGCAGCTGACAAGATTCCGGATAGCTGGTATGTCTGAAGCTACCCCATACACGCTCGATGCTCGCCGGTACCTGTGTCCGATGCCGGTCATTAAAACCCAGGAGTTTATCAAAGGTCTGGAACCTGGAGATCGACTCGAAGTCACCTGCACCGACCCAGGCGTCCTTAGCGACATCCCGAGCTGGTGTCGAATTCACGGCCATGAAGTACTGTCGAGTGAGACTCAAGGCCGAGAATTTATACTCCTGATTCAGGTTAGATAGCGATAATCATCTTCTCTTACCAGCCAAAGTAACACCCAGGACAAGAACGCACCAATACAGACCATTATGACAGGAAAGCACCACTATAGCGCACGCAAAATCAACATCATTCGCTACAAGCCCCAAGATTCAAGGGTTTATTATTATTCAGTGATGGCATATTCTTTGCGGTTGTTAATGCCTGTTAATGGTTGTTAATGGCTGTTAATGGCAGATAATGCACCAATCTAGTATGAACACCCCTTGGAGGAAACAAGATGTCAGAGAAAACTCTGAACCTGATAAAAGACAATGAAGCAAAATGGGTCGACCTGCGCTTTACGGATTCACACGGTAAAGAACAGCATGTCACCAACAATGCAAAGCTCATTGATGAAGAGTTTTTTGAGAATGGCGCCATGTTTGATGGCTCATCCATTGCGGGATGGAAACCGATCAACGAAGCAGACATGATTTTGATGCCAGACGACGAAACGTCTGTGATCGATCCATTTACAGAAGAAACAACCGTTAACCTACGCTGTGATATCGTTGAACCCAGTACCCTGCAAGGTTACGAGCGCGACCCACGGGCCCTGGCAAAGAGAGCAGAAGCCTATCTAAGCTCGACCGGCATTGCTGATACCGCTTATTTTGGACCTGAGCCAGAATTCTTTATCTTCGATAGCATCAAGTATAAGTCCACCATGTCCGGTTCCATGTACGAAATTGAGTCTGAAGAAGCTGCATGGATGAGCCATTTAGATTTCGAAGGTGGCAATATGGGTCACCGTCCTGGCGTCAAAGGTGGGTATTTTCCTGTACCACCTGTCGATTCATTTCTGGATGTGCGCAATTCTATGTGTGCAGCAATGGAAGCGATGGGCCTGGATGTCGAACTTCACCACCACGAAGTCGGTACGGCAGGTCAATCGGAAATTGGCGTGCGTTTCAACACACTGGTCACGAAAGCAGATGAAGTTCAAATCTATAAATACTGTGTGCACAATGTCGCCCATGCCTACGGTAAAACAGCGACCTTCATGCCAAAGCCTCTTGTCGGTGATAACGGCAATGGGATGCACTGTCACCAGTCCCTCTGGAAAGATGGCACTAACCTCTTTGCAGGTGATGGCTACGGCAATCTATCCCAGGATGCTCTCTGGTATATAGGCGGTATTATCAAGCATGCAAGAGCTTTGAATGCTTTTGCTAATGCCAGCACCAATAGCTACAAACGCCTTGTACCGGGTTTTGAGGCACCTCTTATGCTGGTTTATTCTGCGAGAAACAGATCTGCATCCATCCGAATCCCTTATGTCCAGGGCGGAAGTCCAAATGGCGTGAGAATTGAGGTTCGTTTCGGTGATCCAACCGCAAATCCTTACCTGATGTTCTCATCTATGATGATGGCGGGCCTTGACGGCATTAAGAATAAAATTGAACCCGTTGGACCTTTAGACAAGGATCTCTACGACATGCCAGCAGAAGAACTCAAGGATCTACCGACAGTCTGCTCATCATTCGAGCAGGCACTGGATGCACTCGATGCAGATCGAGAGTTCCTGACACAGGGCGATGTCTTCACCAATAGCATGCTGGACGGCTACATCGATCTCAAGAGAGAAGAAGTCGAGTTACTTAACTCAACAACTCATCCCATCGAGTTCCAGATGTACTACAGTGTCTGATTGTTCGCTTAACCAGATACTACATTAAGCACTAACCTAAGCCCCTTTCTCACGAGGGGCTTTTTTTTAAGCTTCAATAGATTCACAATGTGACTTCTATTGTTTCGGGTTATAGCAATGTTCAAATACCTGCTCATCTCCAGTCTTCTGTTAGTCCCCGGACTCAGTGTCGCCGAATCAATCTATAAGTCAAAGGACGAGTATGGCAACACCATATTCTCTGATCAGGGCTCGGAAGATGCCAAGAAGGTCAAAGTACAGAAACCATCAACCTATGATTCATCGGGCTTTCTTGAGCCATCTAAGGGTGCCGGGAATCAGGCGAGCGACTCGCAAGCGGATATGAGCTATAGCGTTCTTTCTGTCACAACCATGGATGGAGAGGAATCGGTTCGGGAAAATGCCGGTAATCTGGATCTTTTCATTCGAATAGAACCGGCTATTTATGCCGGCCATTCTGTTCAGCTCATCATGGACGGTGAATTCTATAGCAGCATCGGCGGCACTGGTCCGCTGACCCTACCCAATGTTGACCGGGGCACGCATACCTTTGAGCTACAGGTGGTGCGCATCAATGACAATCAAATCATTGAATACGGGCCTCCTGCCACCGTTACTGTGCTGCGACACTTCCAGCAGAACCCCGTGAACCTTCCCTCGAAAAGAGGCTCTTAGGCTGTCACGCTTCCTCTTAGGCTGATATCACGCCCTCACATCAATCGATAACGTCGCACCATAATAGTGCAATAAATTGTTGCTTAAACTATCCTACCGGCTAAGTGCCCCGTAGCATCGCAACTTGCCGGTAGGCGATAATTGGTGTAATTCTTGCGTTCCTTTCTATCAAAGCAGAATCAGACCGATGGGGTCGGCTGCACCAGATAAACACAGAGAAGTGATTGGCCAGGTCGTTGGCCGCATTCAATACAGATGCTATCACTGTCTCGCATGAGCCTTAACGATTGAATAACTGACATGAATGATAATCTCATCAATGATCTCGATACTGCCATCATAGCGCTGGACCATGAGCTAAAACTCTGTTTCTTAAATCCTGCGGCGGAAAGCCTTCTCGAACTCTCTTCCCGGCGCTCCCCGGGCACGCCTATCACCGAACTCATCCCATCGGCTGAATTTGTAAAATCTATTTTGTACGACACGCTACAAACGCAGCAACAATATACCCAGCGTCAAGCAGAAATTGTCCTCGCATCAGGTAACAAGATTACCGTGGACTTTTCCGTCTCCTATTCATCAGAAGATCAGTGGCCCCGATTACTCGTTGAGTTTCATTCCATGGATCGTTATCTAAAAATCAACAGAGATGCCGCCCTTCAAGAGCATCAGCAGGTGACAAGAACAATGATTCGGGGTCTGGCACACGAAATCAAAAACCCGCTTGGCGGCATTCGTGGCTCTGCACAACTTCTTGCCAGAGAACTACAAGACCCGGAACTGGAGGAATACACCAACATCATTATCGAGGAAACTGATCGACTTACCGCTCTGGTAGACCGGTTGCTCGGCCCGCGAACCGTCCCTAATTTTACGCGCACCAACATACACGAAGTCCTCGAACGGGTGCGCAAACTGATTCAACTCGAAGCACCCGCTAACCTATCCATCTGCAGGGACTACGATCCCAGTATTCCGGAACTCCCCCTTGATTCAGAAATGATAACCCAGGCAATACTCAACATTATGCGTAATGCCATGCAAAGTCTGGCGGAGACAGGTAAACCGGAGATCAAGATCGTGACCCGAATCGAACGCCAATTCACGATTGCTTCTTCGCGGCACAGGAATGTATTAAGAATTGATATCATCGATAACGGACCAGGAATAGCCGAATCGTTGAGAGAAAACCTGTTCTTCCCGATGATCAGCGGCCGACCGAATGGAACAGGATTAGGACTTTCTTTTGCACATTCAATTGTCCATCAACACAAGGGTGTTATCGAATTCGAAAGTGACACCAAATCAACAACATTTACGCTCATCCTACCATTGGAGAATAAAGACTAATGCCTGACACAGAAATCTGGGTGGTTGACGATGAAAGATCTATCCGATGGGTTCTCGAAAAGGCACTTTCTAAAGAAGGCTGGAAGGTAAGCTGCTTCGAAGATGCCGAATCACTTTTAGAAGCACTTGTTCATGCCAAGCCCAACGTCATTGTTAGCGATATCAGAATGCCGGGGATTGATGGTCTGGCGTTACTGGCACAACTTCAATCCGATCATCCAGATATACCCGTCATCATCATGACTGCCCACTCCGATCTGGAAAGTGCTGTTTCTTCGATTCAGGGGGGAGCATTTGAGTACATACCAAAGCCCTTCGAGGTGGATGAAGCGATCGCTGTGGTCAACCGGGCGATACTGCACCAACAGGACAGATATACCCCGGAAACTGATACGCCGGTTCTCGCTCCTACTGAAATTATCGGCAAGGCTCCAGCCATGCAAGAGGTATTTCGAGCGATTGGACGGCTTTCGAAATCGAATGTTTCTGTGTTAATCAATGGGCAATCCGGCACGGGTAAAGAACTTGTCGCACACGCTCTCCATCGCCATAGCCCAAGGGCCGAGCAAGCATTTATACCACTGAATATGGCGGCCATTCCCAACGACTTGATTGAATCTGAGCTCTTCGGTCACGAAAAAGGAGCATTCACAGGAGCAAATCAACGGCGACGGGGTCGTTTTGAACAAGCCAATGGCGGGACACTGTTTCTGGATGAAATCGGCGACATGCCACCGGAAACCCAGACAAGATTGCTTCGTGTACTGTCAGATGGCGAATTTTACCGTGTCGGAGGCCATGAGCCCCTCAAAACAGATGTCAGAATTATTGCGGCGACTCACCAGGACCTCGAGACGCTTGTTGCAAACAACCTGTTTCGTGAAGACCTTTATCACCGCCTAAACGTTATCCGCGTCCATATTCCCACCCTCGCGCAACGACAGGACGACATTCCTCTGCTCGCTAACCATTTTCTTAGTGACGCAGCTAAAGAACTTGGTGAGGACCCAAAACGATTTCTCCCGGAAACAATCGATTATCTCTGCAATCTCCCCTGGCCGGGGAATGTTCGCCAACTGGAGAATTTTTGTCGCTGGATTACAGTGATGGCAACAGGACGAGATGTTCACATCGAGGACCTACCCCCAGAATTATCCGGTGCCACAACAGCCAATACGACCGGTGAAAACTGGGAAAAGGCGCTTCGACTATGGACAGCACACCGACTGACCCAGATAAAATCCGGGGAAACCGGGATACTGAATGACGCATTGCCCCGTTTTGAGAAGGTGATGATCGAATCTGCTCTTGAATACACTGGCGGACGCAAGCGAGATGCCTCCATTCTTCTGGGCTGGGGCCGCAATACACTCACCAGGAAAATCAATGAACTTGGCCTCGGACTTGATACCCTTTCCGACTAATAAACCCTATGTTAAACATCGCCCTTTTTGAACCTGAAATACCGCCGAATACCGGCAATATCATGCGACTATGCGCCAACACGGGTGCCGCCTTGCACCTGATAGAACCACTCGGATTTTCACTGGATGAAAAACGACTAAAACGTGCGGGACTGGACTACCGTGACTATGCAGATGTTTCACAACATGTCTCTCTTATCGCGATGCTAGAGTCACTTCCAGGTCAACGGCTGCTGGCGGTAACCACCAAAGGGAAATCTTGTTATAGCAAAATCAAATACACTGAAGGCGACATCATCCTTTTCGGTCCAGAAACGCGGGGACTGTCAGAGACATTTCTCGACTCGCTGAGCGCAGAGCAGACGCTAAGAATACCGATGCTGGCCAATAGCCGAAGCCTGAACCTTTCTAACGCAGTGGCAGTTGTTGTCTATGAAGCCTGGCGGCAGCTCAATTTTGAAGGCGGCGGCTAACACGGCAGGAGAGATCGAATTACTGAATCGTGCTGGCTTGTTGTTCCTGGGCAAGTCTCGCCTGCTCATAGACAGCGTCAAAGTTAACTGGCGCGAGCATCAGTGCAGGAAAACTGCCTTTTACAACAAGACCATCAATGGTTTCGCGGGCGTAAGGAAATAACAGACCCGGACAAAATGCACCCAGCGTTCGCTTCATTGTATCTTCATCCAGACCATCGATATGAAAAATTCCAGCTTGCTGGACTTCAACAAGATACATCGCCTCTTCTTGTTCGTTAGTTGCTGTGACGGTTAGATTCAAAATCACTTCCCACAACTTTTCCTCTAACTGGGCATGCCGTGAATTCAATTCAAGATTGATCTTTGGCTTCCACTCCATTCTGAAACTATTGGGCGATCCCGGCGACTCAAAGGAGGCATCTTTTAGATATATTCTTTGAAGGGCAAACTGTGTGCTGGGCTGTTGACCCTCTGAATCTTGCTGCTGTTCACTCATAATCTAGCCTGACTGTCCTGAACGCTATCGTTCTTGTGGTTATTGTTCTTGTGGTTATTGTTCTTGTGGTTATCGTGTCTGTTCTTTTCGTCTCGGTGCTTGTCGTTTTTGGCGCTCTTTGTTTTGGCGTTCTTCGTTTTAGTGTTCTTCGTTTTAGTGTTCTTCGT
>CAZAZB010000170.1:6991-8465 GCA_964489485.1 uncultured Pseudomonadales bacterium
GTTCTTCGTTTTAGTGTTCTTCGTTTTAGTGTTCTTCGTCCAATTACTTAGCTGGTGAGAGCACCTGGCTTATCAATGGCGCCTATGGCGCGGAAAGTAGCCCATCAAGCTCTCCCTGACGTTCAAGTTGAAAGAGCTCATCACAGCCACCTACATGCCGATCGTTTATCCAAATCTGTGGCACTGTATGTCGCCCTGACTCATCCATCATCTTGCGCCGTAACGAAGGATCGGCATCAATGGCAAGGTCTTCATAGGCAATACCTTTACTATCGAGGAGTTGTCGAGCGCGTATGCAATAGGGGCAATATCGTGTGCTGTACATTCTGATACGACCCGTTTCCTCAATTCCCTGGGGCTCGTCGATGACAGACTCCCCGGTTGACTTTATGCCGAAGAACTTCAGAACCATGACTATTTTACCACCGGCAGGTTAGTTGCCGTCCATTCTGCCATACCACCGGACAAGCGCCTGACATTCTCGAAACCCTCTTTTTTTAACTTTCTTCCCACGGCGCTGGCGTTTTGCCCGACTTTGCAGACCAGGACTATCGGTTTGCCTTGATAGCTCTTGAGTTCAGCCAATTTTGAATCAACACTGGTCGCCGGAAAGTTGACAGCACCGGCAATATGTCCGTTCCCAAATTCCTTGCCGTCACGCACGTCAATAATGACTGCGCCTTCTCTGTTCACTAGCGTGACAAGATTGGTCGGGCTAATGGCTGCACCACCCTGTTTGCCTTCATTTATGATGAAAACGACCGTCAGGAACAGGAATAAACTCACCAACAAGTAGTGGTTCCCTGCAAATTCGAAGAATTGATCAAGCAATTGAGAGGACTTCCGCACGAAAAATCAGGCGCGAAGTATACACAAAAACATCAAATGTCAGAATTAAAACCCTGTGTATTATTCACTCACTTTAACGATACCTGTAAACTCCAACTTTATTCAGTGTCAGACAATCCCTATGACGTACAACTCTCCCGGTATTCTCATTGTATTGGACGGCTGGGGTCACAGCGAAAACGAAGAAAGTAATGCCATTGCCCAGGCAGGTACACCCAATTGGGACGAACTCTGGCAAAACGAGCCACATTGTCTGATTTCCGGCTCAGGAGGCGATGTGGGCCTTCCGGCCGGACAAATGGGAAATTCCGAAGTCGGGCACATGAATCTTGGCGCAGGAAGAGTTGTCAGTCAGGATTTCACCCGAATCAGTGACGCCATCGACGATGGCACATTTTTCACTAACCCTACGCTGGTTTCAGCATGCCAGTCCGTTGCAGAGTCCAACAAGGCGATTCATATATTCGGGCTGGTTTCTCCCGGGGGCGTGCATAGCCACCAGGATCACCTATTGGCTGCCATCGACCTGGCACATCGCCAGGGAGTAGAAACTGTCTGGATACACGCGTTTCTGGATGGGCGGGATGTTCCACCAAAATCAGCGATGAGTTCTCTGCAGAAGATT
>CAZAZB010000171.1:0-8389 GCA_964489485.1 uncultured Pseudomonadales bacterium
GAGCCTCGTTTAATGTGCTGGGGCCGATGCTTGCACACTATGGTCAGGCTGAGGTGTCCCTGCCGGGTGGTTGTGCCATTGGCCCAAGGCCAGTTGACCAACATCTGCGTGGTTTAAAAGCACTTGGTGCAAATATTGAAATGCAGGAGGGCTATGTGAAGGCTTCTGTAGACGGCAGATTGAAAGGTGCGCATATCATTTTTGACGTGAGTACGGTCGGGGGTACAGAGCACATCATGATGACTGCAACACTCGCCGAAGGTCAGACGGTGCTTGAAAACTGTGCCCGTGAGCCAGAAATAGTTGACCTGGCTGATTGCCTAAATGCAATGGGTGCTGACGTACAAGGGGCTGGTACAGACAAGATCATCATCAATGGCGTTGAACGCTTACATGGTTGCAGTCATCGTGTCATCGCTGATCGTGTCGAAACTGGCACCTATTTAATCGCTGCCGCCGCAACGGGAGGTAGGGTCAAGGTTCGTGATGCTAACCCAGAACACCTTGAAGTCTTGATTGCCAAGCTAAGAGAGGCAGGCGCGACGATCACCATGGAAGATGACTGGATTCAACTGGACATGGAAGGAAGGCGGCCAAAGGCTGTGAGTCTGGTGACTGCGCCCTATCCTGCTTTCCCGACAGACTTGCAAGCGCAGTTCGTCGCGATGAACTGCATTGCTGAAGGTGTTGCGACAGTTAAGGAAACAATTTTTGAGAATCGGTTTATGCATGTGCATGAAATGAATCGAATGGGTGCAAATATTCGTCTTGAAGGGAATAACACCACCGCGATTGTTGAGGGTGTTAAGGGCTTGACGGCGGCGCCTGTGATGGCCAATGACCTGCGTGCTTCTGTGAGCCTGGTGATTGCAGGATTGGTCGCTGAAGGTGATACCGTGGTCGATCGTATTTACCACATTGACCGGGGTTATGAGCAGGTTGAAGAGAAACTGCAGAAGTTGGGCGCAGATATCAAACGAGTGGCAAGCGGATCGTAATTTAAAATGAGCATTACAATTGCACTCACCAAAGGAAGCCGTGCACTGGCGCCGTCGCTCGGTATCTTGTCATCCATCGGCATAGAATCGATTGATGATATTTCGTCGTCCAGAAAACTCGTTTTCGACACGAACAGAGACGATGTAAAGTTAATGATTCTAAGAGGGATGGATGTTGCGACCTATGTGGAGCACGGTATCGCTGACCTTGGCATAGCCGGTAAAGATGTTTTGCTGGAACATGACGGAACAGGATTTTATGAGCCGCTGGACCTCGGCATTATGAAATGCAAAATAATGGTTGCCGGGCTGCAAGAGGAACCAGAACTCCCGCCGCGGCTAAAAATAGCAACAAAATTCAAGAACACCGCCAAGCGCTACTACGCGGAGAAAGGCGTACAGGTAGACATCATCAAGCTCTATGGCGCAATGGAGTTGGCGCCTGTAACCGGGCTCGCACACAGAATAGTCGATATCGTTGAAACGGGTAATACCTTGCGCGCGAATGGCCTGGTACCCATGGAGTTCATCACAGATATTAGTGCCCGTCTGATCGTTAACAAGATCTCGTTAAAGACCCACTATGCGAAAGTGCAGGCAATAGTCGATGCACTGGCGAAGGTGACGCAGTGATTCAGAGATTAGATACCCGGGATGGTGAGTTTGCCAGCCATCTGAAGCAACTACTCCAGATAGAAGCCAGCGTCGCCAGTGAAATTCGCGAGCAGGTTTCAAGTATTTTGCTCGATGTCAAAGTTAGGGGTGACGACGCAGTTCTGGAATACACCGAACGATATGATTCTCTTTCCTGCTCAAATATGGCGGGACTGGAAATATTACCCGACAGGATGGAAGAAGCCTTTTCCGGTCTGGATCCCCTTGTGAAGGAAGCGCTTCAGGCATCGGCACAACGCGTTCGCTCTTATCATGAGCGCCAAAAGGAAGCCCTCGGAGGCGGACGAGACTGGCGCTATCAGGACGAGGATGATAATGAACTGGGCCAGCTTGTTAGAGGCATGGATCGAATCGGTATTTATGCACCTGGTGGCAAGGCTGCTTATCCGTCGACTGTCATTATGACGGCTATCCCGGCGAGAGTTGCGGGCGTCAATGATATTACGCTGGTTGTGCCAGCCCCAGGCGGTCATGTCAATGAAGTGTTGTTGGCAGCAGCTTTTCTTGCAGGTGTTGACCGCATATTTACGATAGGCGGAGCCCAGGCGATTGCGGCACTCGCCTATGGAACCCAGACAATTGATAAGGTCGACAAGATTGTCGGTCCGGGCAACATCTATGTCGCCACAGCCAAGGGAATGGTCTTCGGTGACGTAGGCATCGATATGGTGGCGGGACCTTCTGAAATTGTCATTGTTGCAGACCATAGCGCCAATGTTGATTGGTTGGTCATGGATATGTTTGCCCAGGCAGAGCATGATGAACTGGCACAGTCGATCCTGATATCCACGGATGTAAAATTGTTAGACGCTGTGGAATCCACCATCATAAAATCTGTAGGAGCGATGGAGCGTGCAAGGATCATTGAGCAATCACTCTCGGCTCGTGGTGCCTTGATCCGCGTCGCAGACATGGATGAGGCGGTTGCCTTAGTCAACCAGATTGCGCCGGAACATCTTGAGTTAGCCATTGAACATCCGGATGACATTATGGCGTCTCTGAAATTTGCTGGCGCGGTGTTTATTGGCAATCACAGTGCAGAGGTCGTCGGCGATTACACGGCAGGACCCAGCCATGTTCTCCCAACAGGGGGCGCAGCCAGGTTTTCGTCTCCGCTGGGTGTATATGACTTTCAGGTTCGCAGTTCCCTTGTTCGTTGTAGTGCAAAGGGTGCTGTGAAGCTCAGCCGTGATGCAGCCATTCTGGCCAGGGAAGAAGGTTTGTTCGCGCATGCAGAAGCTGCCAGCTACCGTGTTCAGGGTTAAGGTGATCAGGTCTGATGTGTCCTGGGTTAAGGTTTATAGAGCTAAGGTTTATAGCGCTAAGGTTTTTAGAGCTAAGGTTTCTAGGATCATGAGGCTTCAGGACGGTTGATGGTGCAGGTAGATAGCCCGTTACAGGCCTACCGCCAAGCGGTTTCAGCTGGTGAGATTCAGCATGATGAGGCGCAGAGGCTCGCGGTAGACCATCTGCAGCAGTTGTTCGATGAACTGGTGGAACCACCCAAGGAATCTGGTTGGCTTTCTCGGCTGAAGCAAAGGTTCAACAATATCGCAACGCGCCCCATCCGTGGTTTGTATCTCTGGGGCGGTGTTGGTCGAGGCAAAACCTTTTTAATGGATCTCTTCTACGATGCCTTGCCTTTCGAGGAAAAGTCACGCATGCATTTCCATCGATTTATGCGCACCGTCCATAAACAACTGAATGAGCTTCAGGGGGAGAAAAATCCCCTTGAGAAAGTCGCGGAGCAGTTTGCCAGTCAAGCCAGAATTATCTGTTTTGATGAGTTTTTTGTCAGTGACATTACCGATGCGATGTTACTGGCAACCCTGCTGGATGAGTTATTCCGCCGTCAGGTTGTTTTGGTTGCGACGTCCAATGTAGCGCCGTGTAACCTCTATAAAGATGGTTTGCAAAGACGACAATTTTTGCCTGCGATTGACCTGCTGGAAAAAAACACCAGAGTGGTCAACGTTGATGGTGGAACTGACTACCGATTGAGAGTGCTTGAGAAGGCCAGGTTGTACCATTCGCCACTTGACGATGCTGCTGACATATCCCTCGGTGAGTCTTTTCTGGCAATAGCACCTGATGAAACCCGCCATGCGGCAGGGCAGGTTAGTGATATCGATGACAAGGAATTAGAGCTGGAGGGCCGGAAGCTTAACGTCAGAAGATGTGGTGATGGGGTTGTCTGGTTTGATTTCGGTGAATTGTGCGATGGTCCGCGAAGCCAGAATGATTACATGGAGCTGGCAAGGATTTATCAGACGGTGCTGGTCAGCGGCGTACCACAGTTTGATTCGGCCCAGGAGGATCAAGCGCGCCGATTTATTAGCCTGATAGACGAATTCTATGACAGGAACGTGAAAATAATAATCTCCGCCGAAGTACCCATACCCTTGCTCTATCAGGGTGTCAGACTGGACTTTGAATTTAAACGCACCGAGAGTCGGCTGCATGAGATGCAATCTCATGAATATCTGGCGAGAGAGCATAAGCCATAAGGGCTTGCGCTAGTTGCAGTATCCAGAGTAACAGGGCAATCTATCGCTCCCTTGAGCAGATTTGAGTGGATTAATTATATCGTAGCTAGTACTTGCGCATTTCCTGCCCCTTGGGTAAGATTCGCGCTCCCAAAATACCAAGACAATTTTGGTATTCTAATCAGTGAATATTGTGATGAAAACATTTAGCGCCAGAAAAGAAGACGTAAAACATGAGTGGTTTGTCGTCGATGCCACCGACAAGACGCTCGGTCGAATGAGCACCGAGATTGCCAATCGACTTCGCGGTAAACATAAGGCGGAATACACGCCCCATGTTGATACCGGTGATTACATCGTTGTCGTCAATGCAGAAAAGATCAGGGTCACGGGTAACAAGACCACTGACAAAACCTACTATCACCATACAGGTTTTCCTGGCGGCATTAAGTCAATCACCTTTGACAAGCTGATTGACAAGGCTCCAGAAAGAGTTATCCAAATGGCGGTGAAGGGAATGATGCCAAAGAACAAATTGAGCCGTGCCATGCTCAGCAAATTAAAAGTGTATGCGGGGAACGATCATCCCCATACAGCTCAGCAACCTCAGCCGCTTGAGCTGTAACCAAAAAAGGCCTATTTGAATGACACAGTATTACGGAACCGGTAGACGAAAATCAGCAAAAGCCAGGGTCTTCCTCACTTCAGGTGAAGGTGGAATTCAGGTTAATAAACGTCCTCTAGATGAATACTTTGGGCGAGAGACCGCAAGGATGATTGTGCGTCAGCCATTAGAGCTGGTAGAACTGACAGAAAAATTCGATATCAATGTCACGGTAAGGGGTGGTGGTGGATTTGGCCAGGCGGGTGCTATCCGGCACGGCATCACCAGAGCTTTACTCGAATATGATGAAACATTGCGACCCACATTGAGGAAAGCAGGGTTTGTCAGTCGGGATGCACGCGTCGTAGAACGGAAAAAGGTTGGATTGCGTAAAGCGCGTAAGAAACCTCAGTTCTCAAAACGATAATACCCTTCCGGGTACTATACAGGATCGAATTAAGGGGCTGGAAACGGCCCTTTTTTTATTGAGTAATGCGTAGAGTTCAGTACGCCCTCAAGGATTCATCATCGGATGGCAGGACGTCAGAGAACTCCAGGCCAGTAAACCCTTCGCAATAGTACAATTCAATTGGGTTTGGGCAACAAATTTACAGTCGTCTGTGGTAGAATCCGCGAGCTTGATAATGGGCTTGCAGTGTTGGAATTTTAGCGCCATTTCACGAGAGAGTTTTGCACGAGGTAGTTTTGCACGAGATAGTTTTAGACCAGGTTATCGTGGTATTCATTTCGACTTGTAGGGGAGATACATTGTGAGTGATGAAGTCGTCAATCCGGGACGACGCAACTTTCTAATAGGGGCAACGACCGTTGTGGGTACCGCTGGTGTCGTTGGTGTTGCAGTTCCGTTTGTAGGTTCTTTTAATCCGAGTGCCAGAACACTCGCTGCAGGAGCACCCGTTAAGATTGATATTGGTAAGTTGGGCGTTGGTGAAATTCTAGGGCCTATCCCGGCATGGCGCGATAAACCTATATTTGTTGTGAAACGCACAGAAGAAATGCTGGGCCTGCTCAATTCTAAAAATGACAGGCTAGCCGACCCCGATTCGGAGAGAGAACAGCAGCCTGAATACGCCAAGAATGAAACCCGTTCAATCAAAGCTGATATTCTGATCCTTGTTGGCTTGTGTACTCACCTGAGTTGCTCACCTAAATATCGTCCGGAAGTTAAGCCACAAGATTTTGATAAGGCCTGGATAGGTGGGTTTTATTGCCCATGCCATGGTTCCAAATTTGATTTAGCGGGCCGGGTTTATTCGGGCGTTCCGGCACCTACAAATCTGGAAGTTCCACCTCACTTCTACGAATCAGATGCCGTGATTGTCATTGGCGAAGATGGAGGGGTTGCGTAATGGCGACAGTACAAGAATCGTTCAAGAACATCATGGATTGGGTTGACGACAGGCTCCCGGTCACTGAGACATATGAAAAACATATGTCGAAATACTACGCACCGAAAAATTTCAATTTCTGGTACTACTTCGGCGTATTCGCATTTGTTGTCCTCATTAACCAGTTGATGACAGGGATCTGGCTGACCATGAGCTACAACCCAACCGGCGAGGGTGCGTTTGCCTCGGTCGAATACATCATGCGCGATGTGGAATATGGCTGGATATTAAGATATATGCATTCCACGGGAGCATCGGCATTCTTCATTGTCGTCTATCTGCATATGTTCCGGGGTCTGATGTATGGTTCCTACCAGAAACCCAGAGAATTAATCTGGATATTTGGCATGTTGGTCTATGTCGCTCTGATGGCAGAGGGCTTTTTTGGCTATCTACTGCCCTGGGGTAATATGTCATTCTGGGGTGCGCAGGTGATCGTTTCACTTGCAGGTGCCATTCCGGTAGTTGGTGATGATATTGCGGTCTGGGTCCGCGGTGACTTCAATATGTCTGGCGTCACGCTGAATCGTTTCTTTGCGCTGCATGTAGTGTTGGTACCGTTGGCGCTGCTCGTACTCGTCATACTGCATGTATTGGCACTACACGAAGTTGGTTCAAATAATCCGGATGGCGTGGACATCAAGAAACATCTGGATGCAGATGGTAAGCCACTGGATGGCATACCATTCCATCCGCACTACACCATCGGACACGATCTGCCCGGTATCGTGATATTTTTGTTTATCTTTTGTGCGGTGATGTTCTTCTATCCTGATGGTGGTGGATATCTGATAGAACATCCAAACTATGAACCAGCAAATCCACTCAAGACGCCTGATCTAATCGCGCCGGTCTGGTACTACACGCCATTCTACTCGATGTTGCGAGCGGCGACCTTTCCGTTATTCGGGCTGGACGCCAAATTTTGGGGTCTTGTTGTGATGGCGGGCGCTATTGCCATTCCCTTTGTTTTGCCATGGCTGGATAAGTCACCAGTAAAATCTATTCGATACAAGGGAATGGGAAGCAAGATATTTTTAGCACTGTTTATCATTTCATTCTTTATTCTTGGTTATCTGGGGACGATACACCCGACCCCCGGGAAAACCTTACTTGCCCAGGTTTGTACAACCATTTACTTCAGCTACTTCATCCTGATGCCCTGGTATACCAAGGTAGAGAAGACCAAGCCAGTACCGGAAAGGGTGACAATGCGATGAATGGAACATTGAGGAGTAAGAGCGTTGTGAAAAAACTGTTGTTGCTGTCTTTGTTTTTACCGCTGGCATCGATCGCATCCGAGGCGGGTCTTCATCTCGACGAGATGGATCCCGATTTGCACGATCAGGCATCGCTTCAGCGTGGGGCTAAAACCTACATGAATTACTGTATGGGCTGCCATTCACTCAAATACCAGCGATACCTTCGCACTGCAACCGATCTTGGAATCCCTGAGCCTTTGATGCTGGAACATCTGATATTTGATCCTAATGTTCGGATTGGCGATCTGATGGAAAATTCAATCACAGAGGAAAACGCCAAGGTTTGGTTTGGCGCTGCACCACCAGATCTAACGCTATATACGCGCCTGAAGGGTGGGCCATCTTATCTGTACACCTACTTGCGTAGCTTTTATGAAGACAAGAGTCGCCCATTTGGCGTGAACAACCTGTTGTTCGAAAATGTCGGCATGCCCCATGTTCTGGCAGGCCTTCAAGGTGTCCAACGCAAGGTGTGTAAGCAAATCCCAAAACTTGCTGCCAATGGCGGCGAGATGAGAGATCCACTCACCTCAGAATATGTCACCGAGGAGAAGTGCGGTCAGGAATTGGTTGAAAGAGGTTATAGCCCATTGGAGCTTGTCCCTGGGACGGGTTCTTTATCGGCAGAAGAATATGACCAGGTTGCCTATGACCTTAGTAACTTTCTTTTCTATATCGGAGAGCCTATTCGATTAGAGAGAGAAAGAATTGGTGTCTATGTGCTGTTGTTCCTCGCTTTCTTCTTTGTATTTACCTATCTCCTGGGTAGGGAGTACGTCAAAGAGATCCACTAGGAGCTTGACCGAGAATAGGAGCCGTAGCGAGGGCTCTCGACTGGTTGAGTCAGATTTTTCCATAATTTAAGGAGAATATTGGACATATTTGACGAAAATTAAGGGAAAATCTGGCCAATCAGGCTTGTCCGCAGTAGGTTCTCTATTCTCGGTCGAGCTCC
>CAZAZB010000172.1:0-8366 GCA_964489485.1 uncultured Pseudomonadales bacterium
GGCACAGATTCGTGGGCTGGGACAGGCGGCCAGAAATGCCAACGATGGCATATCTCTGGCCCAGACTGCTGAAGGCTCTCTTAAGGAAGTCTCCAATAACCTGCAACGGATTCGAGAATTGTCGGTTCAGAGCGCGAATGCCACCAACAGTGCATCAGACAGGGCTGCACTTCAGACGGAAGTTGCGGAGTTGGTCGCTGAGATTGATCGAGTCGCATTGCAAACAACCTTTAATGGCACCAAGTTGTTGGACGGTACTTTTTCAAACAAGTCATTCCAGGTAGGAGCAAATGCTGGCGAGACGATCAATGTTGCAAGCATTGCAAGCGCCAGAACGACTGATCTGGGAGCGGCACTTTCGGCATCGGTCACAGGTACTGCTATTACTGCTGCCCTCACCTCCGGTGACCTTCTCATTAATGGTGTGGATGTGGGTGCTGTTGCTGGCGATGCGAAATCGATCGCTGCGCAGATTAACAGCCTTTCAGGCACCAATGTGACTGCTTCGGTTAATTCACTTACTGTTACCGGGAGTACCATGACGGCGGCTGCCTTGACGGGCACCGTGACTATTAATGGTGTTCAAACAGCATCCTTCTCAACGACAGCAAGTACTTCGGTTAGCAGAGCGAATACTGTCACGGCCATTAACGCCATCAGTGCTGCAACGGGCGTAACCGCGGTGGATACAGGAGCAGACGGCACTGGCGTTCAGTTAGTCGCAGTTGATGGACGAAATATCACCAATTCTTTTTCAACCATTACAGCAGCTGCGAGTGGTCTCGGTGCAGCAAATACCTATCGTAGTACGGTGTCCTTATCGAGCACATCTGCGAGCGGTATTGCGTTGACGGGTGCTGCAGAAGCCAGTGCTGGCTTTACTGATAACCAGACCCAGGCAGCGTCTTTGACAGGTGTTGCGGTAGCGAATATTGATGTTACCAGTGTGCAGGGTGCAAATGATGCATTGAGTTCTATCGATGCGGCATTGCAGACAATCAATAGTTCAAGGGCGACTTTGGGTGCGGTTCAGAATCGATTCGAATCTGTTGTGTCAAGCCTTGGTGAACGGTCTGAGAACCTGTCTGCTGCACGGTCTCGAATTCGGGATGCTGACTTTGCGATGGAGACAGCTAATCTGACTCGTGGTCAGATATTGCAACAAGCAGGTACAGCGATGTTGGCCCAGGCCAACCAGTTACCTCAGAATGTACTGACATTACTGCGGTAAATACCGTCTCTATCCGAATGGATAGAAGTATAGATTGACGAGAGCCTGGGAGTGACCAAGATATTGGTCGCTCCCTTTTTTGTTTTAACGAGTCCACAAGGGAAGGGTAGGTCCGATGTTAGATAGATTCGGTATTCGAGCGAAACTTTTGCTCTACCTCATCATTCCCTTAACCACTATCTTGATGTTTGCATCAACCAGCTTTGTTGGCAGGTATGCGGATCTCTCATCGGCGAGAACGTCTCTTTCCTTCATTGAAGTATCGATATCACTTGCGGCACTTGGCCATCAGCTACAGAGGGAGAGGGTTGCCAGTACCCGTTACAGCCTGATTCGGGAACCAGGATATCGGGTTCGGTTGACCGAAGAATACGAGGCTACGAATCATCAGATAGAAGTGTTCAGCATGCAATTGGATGCTTCTAGCCCGGAAATTCCATTCTGGGGGCTGCAAAAAGAGTTTCAAGTCCTCGTTATCGGGCTTGAAAGTCTAGAGGCTGCGCGTCGTGCGGTGCTCTCTGATTACGTTGATGCTTCCCCTTATTACAGCGACGTCATTGTCGCTCTAGTCACTATATTTAGGCGGCAGGCAACCTTTACCAACAGCGTTGCGATGGCGAGAGCAGCAGAGGCAAGTACTATCCTCCTGGAATTAGTCGAGAAAGCTAATTTGGAACAAGACCAAATAAGTAAAATTATTGTTCGCGGTCGAATCAATTCAGATGAGTATCAATCGATTAGTGCTTTCGAGGCTGACCAATTGGTTCTGCAACAGCGTTTTCTCGATATGGCCGACACGAAACCTAAAAATGACCTCCGCCAAATACTGGATGTGTCGGCTGTTCCCAGCCTACGGGATGAGGCTATTAGATATGCAATAGAGGCGGCAACACGCTCGGACATGCTCGTCAATTTGCAGAACCAGGTAGACAACCTCGTTCAACAAAGCGCTGTAAAACAGCCTCTTTGGGTGGATAGTGGGACATGGGAAAGGATCCAAGAATTTGATATTGGAGAGAACACAGTTGAACTGGGAAAATGGTTAGAGAGTTCTGATAACAAAATTGATCTAATAAATGACATGCAGAGACAAGCGCAGTCCAGGTTGCATGAACGTTTTACTGAGGCGCTGAGCGCTGCCCGTTTCGCGTTAGTCTCCTACCTCTTGGTAGCCCTTGCCTGTCTTTTGTCATCTGTTTTGATTGGTTATCTATTGGTTGCGAGGTTTGTCACGTCCCTCATTCATATCGAGGAAAAACTGAATGAGATGAAGTCGAGTGATGATCTCGATATTCAGATAGCGTTACCGGGTAAGGATGAGATTGGGGAAATGGCCACTGCTTTTGACAGGCTGCTTCGCCGACGAAAATTTCTTGAACAAGAAAGAGCGAGTCTCCAGGATGAATTGTTTAAAGTGCAGGAAGCACAAAATAGGGTTCTTGAAGAACGAGTCAATCAAAGAACACGGGAGCTCAATCTTGCACTCAAAAAAGCAGAGGCTGCTAATGAAGCAAAACGGGTATTCCTTGGGAACATATCGCATCATGTAAGAACACCGCTAAACAGTATTCTTGGTAATGCCCAATTACTGTTGAAAGAAGATGTTCTTGCGCCAGATGAACAGAGGCGTATATCGAATATTTCGGACCAGGGCAATGAGCTTCTCGTACTCATGAATGATGTTCTGGAAATCGTCAATGTAGAAGACAACGACTTCCATTTCGAAAGAACAGAATTCGATATCAATCAGCTGCTAAACCAACTACAGCGTGAGTTCACAAACCAGGCAGCAGAGAACGGTATTTATTTCGATTTCGACATTGCACACAGTTTGTCTCCCATATTCAGGGCAGATGAACAAAAACTGTACCGTATTCTGGGTTGCCTGGTGGGGAATGCAATACAGCATTCGGGTTCAGAATTTGTCACAGTGAAAATTGGACAGGTTGAAAGCCAAGATGATCTTACCGGAAATGAATGGGTCGCGGTGTCGATTGAAATTGTCGATAACGGACTTGGTATTCCCGCTAAAAATATAGACTCCGTACAAGATCCTTTTGAACAGGTCACACCAGGATGTGATAGTGCTGGTGGAGGTCTCGGTCTTGGATTGTCTATCGCTTCCAAGTTTGTCAGTGGACTGGGTGGCGAGTTATTAATACGGAGCAAAGCCGGTCGCGGGACCCGGGTGACCGTCACATTACCCGGAATCGCTACCATAAGGACTGACCAGGAAATGGGCGCTGCTGAAAATATGGTTTCGGGGCGCACCAAAATTGTCACGGCAAATGAAGATGAAATTTCTGTAGAACGGTTGCAGGCAATAGACCCTTCATCCTGGGCGCTCATGCTCCAGGCTCTCGATTGCGCAGATTTTTTGGCTATCCAGAAGGCCCTAAAATTGATTTCTGAAGACGATGATCGGGTAGGCGAGGCCATCCGCAGATTGGTCGATCTCTTTGACTATGACGGCATTCGCCAATTGATTCCTGTACCAAAAGCCGGTCTGTCTCTTGCGCTCTAAAGTTTAGTTACCAATGGTCGATATCTAGGGTTAGACGGAAAGACTAATAGATCTCTGGGTCAGAACTTAGGTTGTGAGGATAAGGAATGTTTGACGAAGACGAAATGGAAGAAATTCGGGCGATCTTTCTTGAAGAGAGCTATGAAGGTCTTGATGTAATGGAGTCCGGACTTCTCTCGTTAGATCATGGTGATGCTGACCTTGATATTATTAATGATATTTTCCGTGCTGCCCACTCCATTAAAGGTGGTGCGGGTACCTTTGGGTTTGAAGATGTTGCTGGATTCACGCACGGCGTAGAAACGCTTCTGGACCAGATGCGTGATGGAGAACGAAGTGTTACTGCAGAAGCAGTAGATTTGTTGTTGCAGTCTGTTGACTGCCTACGCGAGATGCTGGATGCCATTCGAGACCACAACGAAGTTGATCCGGCCAAAGGCGAGAAGGTAAGTGCCGAAATTGAAGTCATGTTGGGCGCTGATAGTGATGCCACGTCTGCAATCCCGACAGGAATAGCAGCACCAGCGGCAGTCGTTGATTCTCAAGATGCACAGGAGACAAGCACTGCCAATATCGTCTCTCAAACTGATGTGCCGGGCGGTTGGAAAATTAGCTATATTCCGGAGCCACAAATCCTGAAGACTGGCAATGACCCTATTCATATCTTCCGTGAACTACGATCATTTGGTGATCTTGAGATTACAGCCAATGAGTCTAACTTGCCTCTGCTGGATGAAATGGATCCAATGTTGTGCTACCTGAGTTGGGATTTGGTTCTTACCAGCGAAGCCTCTTATGAAGATGTTAAGGCCGTATTTGATTGGGTGGAAGATGAAGCATCAATTCAAATCGAACCCTTTCAGTTAATTCTACCCGAGGACTCACCAGCAGTTGCAGACAAGGTGTCTGAGTTCAGTGATGAAGAACTTACAATAGAATCTATTGACGACAACAATTCAGTAAAAGAAACCGAAAATAAAAAAGGTCCACAGTTGAGGGTCGTCCCCGGGGTAGAAGACCGACGAGGCAGTGGTGATGACGACAGACGGCGAAAAGAACGCCGCTCAAAATCTGCGCCGAAAGAATCCACCTCCATTCGTGTGGATATCGATAAGATTGATGCGCTACTCAATCTGGTAGGTGAGCTTGTCATTACCCAATCCAGCCTGGGCCGGTTCCGTAAAGACTTCAGTGAGAAAGATACTGAGGAACTCAGGGACAGCCTGGTTCAGCTAGAGCGAAACACCCGCGAGCTACAAGAAAGTGCGATGCAGATCAGGATGTTGCCAATCAAGGTGACCTTCAGCCGATTTCCCAGACTTGTCCATGATCTCAGTAGCCAGCTGAATAAAAAAATTGAACTGAAGCTAACCGGTGAAGGAACTGAACTTGACAAGACCGTGTTAGAGAAAATAGGCGACCCCCTTGTTCATCTTGTTAGAAACTCAATTGACCATGGTGTTGAGAGTCCAGAGGATAGGGTAGCGGCAGGCAAGCCTGAAGCCGGAACAATTTGCCTTAGTGCATACCACGAGGCCGGAAATATTGTCATAGAGATTTCGGATGATGGTGCTGGACTGAATAAAGATCGAATTTTGGAGAAAGCCAGGCAAAAGGGGCTTGTCAGTGAGGATGCAGTACTTACCGATGAATTTATTCATCATCTGATATTTCAGCCTGGCTTTTCTACCGCGGAGACCATTACAGGCGTCTCGGGACGCGGTGTTGGAATGGATGTTGTCTTGCGTAATATCCAGGATCTGAATGGTCGAATCGATGTTCGCTCGGAAATGGGGAAAGGATCTACCTTTACCATCCGACTGCCACTCACGCTTGCCATTATCGATGGGCAACTTATTCGAATTGGCAAGGATGTATATGTCATCCCACTGCTTTCTATCACTGAAACCATGCTGATAGAGCAGGCAAAAGTAAATCTCATCGTTGGAAAAAAGCGGGTATATCAATTCAGGGATGAAATGATTCCAGTGATTAAAGCCAATCAGGTTTGGGATTTTGCGGCTGAAACAGCCGACCAGATTGATAGTAGTCTGGATGACAAATTGTTGATGGTGCTCAAGAGTGGCAACAATCTGGTGGGGCTTGTGGTTGATGAGTTACTCGAACAACAGCAGGTTGTCGTAAAAAGTCTGGCGACAAATTATCGACCAGTAGACGGTTTGTCCGGGGCAACTATTCTCGGCGATGGTTCTGTTGTATTGATTGTCGATGTACCAGGGTTAGTTAATCTATGTATTAGTCATGATCTACCCGCCATGAGTGATGACGTAGCGGCGATTTGATATTGAAATTCGTCATTTTATTAAGACCATTTATTAAGACCACTTACTGAGACTAAAGGAGCATTAAGTCCATGAAAATATTGATCGTTGATGATAGTACGGCGATGAGAATGATGGTGAAGAGGATGTTGAAGACAGCCGGATTCAGCGGTCATGATGTGATCGAAGCCGCTGACGGGGTTCAGGCTTTGGAAAAAATAAAGTCAGAAGACCCTGATCTCGTTTTATCCGATTGGAATATGCCGAACATGAACGGAATGGAATTGTTAACGGCACTTAATGAGCAGGACATCAAGCTTGATTTTGGTTTCGTCACCACGGAAAGCACGCAGGATATGCGCAATGCCGTGAAAGATGCCGGTGCAAAATTTCTTATCGCCAAACCGTTTACAGAAGAATCTGTATCCAAAGCGCTGAGTCCCTTTATTCACTAACACCCGTTATTCCTAACAACAGTAGTGGGTGTCAGCTGATCCCCTGGAGAAAATAAATGAGTAGATACAAAACACCGAACGAAATTGATGTAAAGAGTCTTCTTGGCGTGCTTTTTGATGGCATGAAAATTAAATCGAGCGAAGATCTCGATGTGTCGGCCACTGGCGGCTATCTGGGGTTGTATGTGGACGATGAGGGTAACCCGGTTACTGCATGTGTTTGCGACATGGCGTTTGCTGCCTATTCTGCGTGTTCTCTTACGATGTTACCGCCGCCGGTTGCACAGAGTTCTGTCGATTCAGGAACGCTAGAAGAGAATATGGTGGATAACCTTGGTGAAGTGTTCAATATCCTCTCCAGGCTGTTTATGACCAACGAAACTGATCATTTAAAATATGAAGTCGCACATGACAGTCAAAGTATACCGGCCGAGATTGCTGAATTATTTAACGACAGTAGCAAATCCGCTACATTCGAAATATCTATTCCCCGCTATGGTGATGGAAAATTAAGTATGTTGGTTGCTTAAGGTCGGCGACGAACAAAGATAGGTCTCCCCCTTTGTGTCTGGCGGCCAGTGTTTCTGGTGTCGCCGGGCACATTATTTTATCGCTTCTTTCGTTATGTATCTTTTTCACCAGGCGAATTCAGAGGCACATTGCGAGACTAAAGTAATTGTTACAAACGCCGTTACAGTGTTAGAGGCGGCATCGTTCCAAGACAGGAATCAGGAAATTCTTATTATGCAACAGGTATTAGTGGTTGATGACTCGAACGCAATCAGGCAGCTCCTTTCGCGCACGTTGTCCTCGTCGGGTTATGAAGTCAGCAGTGCAGAAGACGGGTTAAAGGGTCTGGAACTGGCTAAGAAAAGAAGTTTCGATCTGGTTATCACAGATATCAACATGCCAGAAATGGACGGCTTGAGTTTGATTGTTGAATTGCGAGAACTACCAGATTATCAACTAAAGCCAATTTTAGTTCTTTCGACAGAGCACACGAGAGAGATGAAGCAGAAAGGAAAGGAAGCGGGTGCCACGGGTTGGCTGGTTAAGCCATTTAATCCAACCTCCATCCTGGAAATTGTTAGCAAGGTATTGCCAGAACAAGAAGTACTAGCAGAGCCAAAAGTGACACCAGAAAATACACAAGTAACTCATTAGGGGATACGCGATGCAAGAAGAGCAAGGAAGAACAGTCCACGGTACGGATCAATACCTTACCTTCATCCTTCATGGGGAAGAATATGGCATAAACATTCTTCAGGTCCGTGGAATTCAAGGTTGGGAACAGCCCACCGTCATTCCTGGCGCGCCAAGTTATGTCGTTGGTCTGATAAACCTTCGCGGCGAAGTCGTACCGATTATTGATCTCAGGAAAAAGTTTGATCTTGAGGCCAATGATTATGATGCCAGAACAGTTGTCATTATCGTTAAAGTCAAACAACCGGACCAGGAACGTACCGTTGGTTTGGTTGTTGATGCTATCTCGGAGGTCTACAACACTAACCCTGCAGATATCAAGCAGTCCCCTGATTTTGGGGAAGAGGTTGATGACAAGTTCATTCGTGGCGTCATTATGATAGATGAAAAGATGGTGATTTTAATTGAGATAGACAAACTAATCGACTGGGGGGTGCTGGATGATGGAATGGATTCAGAGAGTGAGGATGTCGATGTAGAGCCTATGATGGAATCTGCGGTCTAGGGGAGCTCTGATTAATGGCATATTTTTGTCAGAACAAGGCAGCGCATCGAGAGGTAAATCACGAATATGCCTTAAATTCGTCATTTACCTCTCGATGTGCTTACGTTGTGCTGGCACAAAAGCGGTTCGGCGGTCCGAACTTAATCAGAGGTTCCCTAGGTGTTTG
>CAZAZB010000173.1:0-8350 GCA_964489485.1 uncultured Pseudomonadales bacterium
TGGAAGACAACAGACCATGCGCGTGAAGTGCTGGGTCCTGTAGGTGTTCGCTCGCGTGGTCATCCCAATATATTCCCAAATCTCTGGATCACGCTAGGCGGCACACAAGCTTGTCTAAGAATCCCTTGCGGACCTCTGGAGACAGAGCTCTGGTGGTTTACCTTTGCAGAAAAGTCCATGTCATCCGAGGCAAGAAGAGACTTGATCCAGGCAGCAACCCATATCTTCGGCCCGGCAGGGTTGTTAGAACAGGATGATGGCGAGAACTGGAGTCACAGTACCCGCGGTTCCATCGGTACGGTTACTGGTGAGCGCCCCGTCAATCTAAGCATGGGCAAAGGGCATGACGAAATGGTTGTTGATCCTTCTGGTCAGAGCAGCATCGAAACCGTGATTAACGAACACGGCCAGCGTTGGACATATCAATCCTGGCAGGAATGGATGAAGGCCGATAGTTGGGAATCCCTGATCGAGAACCATTCACCCGCACCCACGGGAGTTGTGTGATGGCGACCATGGAGAGTATGAACCAACAGGAAAGCATGTTGCTTCAATTTGAGATAGAACAATTCCTATATCACGAGGCGCGTCTGCTGGATGAAAGAAAGTTTGAAGAATGGTTAGAGCTTCTAACGGATGATATCCACTACTGGATGCCAATCCGCAGAACCACCATGATGCGCGATATTGAGAATGAGTTCACCGCACCGGGTGCCATGGCTTTTTTCGATGATGACAAGAAGTATCTGACACTCAGGGTGAAGAAGATGTCAGCGGGAAATGCCTGGTCAGAAGATCCCCCATCCCGCACACGACATTTTGTGACCAATATTCGGGTAGTGGATGTGCAGGATGATGACATTAGTGTTGAGGCGAACTTTCACCTTTACAGAACCCGGTTAGACAGTGACGAGGATAGCTGGATTGGTCGCCGCGAGGACCTACTCAGGCGGGTGGATGGCAATTTTATGTTAGCCAGGCGGCATCTCTTTCTGGAGCAGACGCTCATTACGGCACAGAATATGAGCAACCTCTTCTAGGGTCGCCGGTAAATTCTTTAGCGCTGAATCACACACAAAAAATAGTAGGACCTACATAGAAGGGTAGCTCGATGGATCTAGGAATCAAGGGTAAAACTGCAATCGTTTGTGGTGCAAGCAGGGGCTTGGGCTTTGGTTGTGCGACCGCTCTCGTTGAAGCGGGGGTTAATGTCACAATTGCTGCAAGGGATTCTTCGAAAATAGACGCTGCAGTTGAACAATTACAGAATTTAGGGGGTGGAGATGTTTGCGGTGTCAGCGCTGATGTCACCACAGAAGAAGGGCGTGAAAAATTACTGAGCGCCTGTCCGTCTCCAGATATCTTGATCAACAATGCGGGTGGCCCGCCGCCCGGAGACTTTAGGAACTGGAGCCGGGACGATTGGATCGCCGCACTTGATGCCAATATGTTGTCTGCCATTGAGCTGATCAAGGCGACCATTGGCTCTATGGAAGAACGCGAGTTCGGTCGCATCGTGAATATTACCAGTCACATGGTAAAGGAACCGATTGCGATGCTGGGACTTTCCAATGGCGCACGCGCCGGGCTAACAGGATTTGTCGGTGGCCTTGCGCGGGATGTTGCGAAGAACGGTATTACAGCGAACAACATGCTTCCCGGTCAGTTCGACACGGATCGGTTGAAATCCAATCATGAAAAGTTTGCAGCACGCTCAGGAGCCAATATCGATGATTTCCGCAAACGCATGATGAAACAGGTACCTGCACGGCGTTTTGGTACACCAGAAGAATTTGGTGCAACTTGTGCATTTCTGTGTAGCCAGCAGGCCGGATTTATTACCGGGCAAAACATCTTACTGGATGGTGGCCAGTACAAGGGTTTGATGTAGTTAATTTTAGATGGTGAACATAACTGATATGAATCCGTCAGGCGCAGGGGGGCTATACTGGAGCCCACAGACTGGTTCAGAAAGAAAGATAGATGATTTGATATATCACGCTCGGTACAAAAGACCTTGCCAGGGACGTTGATCTCTATCAAGGTAACATCATAGTGCTCTTGCCAACCAGAATGACTTCACCACCGACTCTCAATACCGTGGCTTTATCAACGTGGTTGTCCATTTCAATCGCCAGCACGCTGCGCCGCGTATCGATGGAGCCCCGGTCAATGATAAACGTGTAGGTGCCTTCTCGAATGGAGTCATGAGATCCGAGATAACCGGTGAAACAAGGCATGGCTGAGCCAATGGGTGGGTCCTCATGGATACCAATGCCCGGACCCATCAAGCGGGCATGAAAGTCAGTGTCCTTGTTGTCTGTTCGATTGCTGAACACCAGTATTTCCTGGGCTGCCATGGCGGGTGCGCTGGACTGGCTCCAGGCATTCATATCAAAACGTGCCTTCCGCACTGCTGCCTGGGAAACCAGCGGTAGAATCAAATAAGGAACATCGATTGAAACCAATCGTGTGTGGAATGTTCGGGTATCGATATCACGTTCTTCAAGGGAAAGCAGCGCTGCAAGTTCACTTGTTCGGGGAGTATAACGATCGACCACGGGATTACTGCTCAAGGTAAATTGAACAAACAAGGGCTTGTCATCGTGTTGTTCAATATTGACTGTAAACTCGCCAGATTTTTGCTTGAAGCAAAGGCAAGCCTTATTTTCAACGAGCGTCACCAGGCCCTCTTCAACCAGGGCTTTGGCAGTGGCAAGTACCGGGTGTCCGGCAAAATCAATTTCTTTCTGTGGCGTAAAAATACGCAGGCTAAATGTATTTGCCTGGTCTCCCGCGCTGACAAAAACAGTTTCAGACAAATTTAATTCACGGGCAATCAACTGCATCAGTTCATCACAGATTTCGGCAGCGTCTGGAAAGACCGCAATCTGGGCTCCTTGAAAGATGGTCCGTGTAAAACAATCAGCAGTGTAATAGGTCAAATTCATCGTGGGTTCCATACTTTAACTGGTCAGCTTGAACTGGGAAAGGTTGACTGAGCAGGCCTAATCGGCAACCATTACATTGCCATCAGAAATTTTGACTGGGAAGGTAGGAATGAAGACGTTTTCGTCTTCTATGCACTGCCCGGTAAGCAGATCAAAATGTTCTTTTAGCACAGGGGATGCAACAACGATTCGATCGCCGATGCTACAGATAATACCCCGGGCCAACACGTTGGCTTCACTAAAAGGGTCATAATTACTAACCGCGTAAACAGTTTCGCTATCATTAATACGAAACAGGGCGATTTGTTCTTCTTCCGCTGTATCTGCATGTAACAACGCTGCAACACCAGCATCGAACGGTAAGTCCTGTAACGAGCAAATGCTGTTCCAATGTTGTTCTGACTCCACGGTATTATCCTGTACTTTAATTGCAAACCTGGTCATTGGCTTAATAATTCTCGTTCCTCTTTGCGGGCTGGACGAATTTGCTGTCGCTCTTCGACAAAAACTATATTACTGTCGGCTTTGTCGCTGTTCACAAATGGACGGAACATCAATAACTTCTCTTTATCTTCAATAGTTGTCTTCCACTCGCACTGGTAGGTGTCGATGACGTTGCGCATTTCTGCCTCGAGTTGTTCACAAATGCCTAGAGAATCACCGATAATTACCTCACGTAAATAGTCGACACCACCGTCCATGTTATTCATCCAGGTTGAGGTGCGTTGCAGACGGTCAGCGGTTTTCACGTAAAACATCATAAACCGGTCCATATATTTAATTAACGTCTCCTTGTCCAGGTCAGTTGCAAACAAATCAGCGTGACGTGGGCGCATACCGCCATTGCCACAGACATACATATTCCAGCCATTCTCTGTTGCGATCACGCCAACATCCTTGCTCTGAGCTTCGGCACATTCGCGAGTACATCCAGATACAGCGGACTTGATCTTGTGGGGTGAGCGTAAGCCTTTATAGCGATGCTCGATTTCCAGTGCCAGGGCAACGCTATCGTTCTGTCCGTAACGGCACCAGGTATTACCCACACACGATTTAACCGTGCGCAGCGACTTACCGTAGGCGTGGCCGGTCTCAAAGCCAGCATCAATGAGCTCTTTCCAGATTAGTGGTAGCTCTTCGACTCTTGCACCGAATAGATCAATACGTTGTCCACCGGTCACTTTGGTGTAGAGTTTGTATTTTTTGCCAACTTCGCCAAGCACGATTAGTTTCTCTGGCGTAACTTCGCCTCCAGGAATTCTCGGCACAACAGAATAGGTTCCATTCTTTTGCAGATTCCCCAGATATCGATCGTTGGTGTCTTGCAGGGCGACGTGTTCAGGCTCCAGCACATAGTCATTCCAACAAGAGGCAAGGATAGAAGCCACAGTTGGCTTGCAAATGTCGCAGCCATGACCGCGACCATATTGTGATAATAAGTCACTGAAGTTCATTATTTTACCTACCCGCACTAGATGATAGAGTTCTTGGCGGGTATGGGAAAAGTGCTCACAAATGTCTGTATTAACTTTAACGCCCATTTTCTCAAGTTCACTATTGAGCACCTGCCCGACTAATACTTTACAACCACCACAACTAGATCCTGCACTGGTTGCAAGGCCTAGATCACCTAAGGTCGTGGCGCCATCAGAAATAGCCTGGCATAGCTGACCCTTGCTAACGTCGTTGCATGAACAGATTTGCGCGCTGTCAGGAAGCATGTCAACGCCCAATCCAATGTTTCCGCTGCCATCGCGTTGGGGCAAAATTAAAACATCGGGGAATTCCGGAAGAGCCACGTCATTCAAAGCCATCTGTAACAATGTGCCATAGTCGGTTGCATCACCAATCAACACCGCACCGAGTAGGCGGGAGTTATCCGCACTGACGACAATCTTTTTATAGATCTCTTCAGTGCCATTAACATAGGTATATTCCCTGGCGCCAGGTGTATTGGCGTGGGCATCACCAATACTCGCAACATCGACTCCCATCAGTTTTAGTTTGGTGCTCATGTCGGCACCAGTGAAAGCATTGTCTTCAGCATTAATGTGGTCGCAGGCTACCTGGGCCATTTTATAACCGGGGGCAACTAGGCCATAGATTCGACCTCCCCACAAAGCGCATTCGCCAATAGCGTATACATCAGGATCGGAAGTCTGGCATTGATCGTTAACGACGATACCGCCACGTTCACCCAACTCAAGTTTACAGTCGAGGGCAAGGGCATCCTGTGGGCGGATACCTGCTGAAAACAAAAGCATATCGGTTTCAAGTTCTGTGCCGTCAGAGAAACTCATCTTATGGATGCACTCGTCGCCATCGGCAATATTCTGTGTGTTCATACCCACATGGACTTTAACGCCCAATGCTTCAATTTTTTGACGCAACATAGCACCACCACCATCATCAACTTGTACCGCCATCAGGCGCGGTGCGAACTCGATGACATGGGTTTCAAGGCCGAGATCAACCAGTGCCTTGGCAGCTTCAAGTCCCAGTAGGCCACCCCCAATAACGGCACCAACTCTGGCATTTTTACCGGCAACCTGCATGGCTTCCAGATCATCAATGGTGCGGTAAACAAAGCAGTTATCGCGCTCATGGCCTGGTATTGGTGGCACAAAAGGGAATGAACCGGTGGCCAGTACCAACTTGTCATATTCTAAAATTTTACCTTTTGCAGAGGTAACAGTCTTGTTACCACGATTGATGCTGACTACCTTGTCACCGAGCAAAATGCGAATACCGTGGCGTTCATAGTAGTCTGGTTCGACCAGGGATAGATCCTCGGCACTACGACCGTCGAAAAATTCAGTGAGGTGGACTCGGTCGTAGGCAACGCGGCTCTCGCCGCAGAAGGTCACGATTTCAAAGGCAGAGTATTGAGGACTATCCACCATGGTTTGCAAAAACTTATGACCGACCATGCCATTGCCGATAACGATAATACGCTGTTTACTACTCATGGGTGCTGTCGTCCTAATTACCACTGTATGAAAAATGTATTTACTGCTGAGGTCTTATCAATGCATGGAGTGTGCCAGTCTTTATCAGGCAGTAGATCCCTGCCATGCAGGGCTTATATTCAATCGGTACCTTTGCCGTCTGGTTCTTTTTTGGTGCGAGTGCTATCAGGCCGCCTTATAGAAGTGCGCTTTTAAGTGCCTAACCGGGTTATCAATATCATCACGATAATGGCGAGAATAAAGGAAACACTTTTCCAAAAGACCAGGGGATTGCGTTCCATGAGGGGTGGTCTGGTTCTATTCAGAAATTCCTTATTTGGCTGGCGTAAGTCAAATACGAATTCCGATAGCTCCTGATAACGTTTTTGCGGGTTTGGCTGTACGGCTTTTTTGATTGCCAGGTCAACCCAGGCGGGAATTTCACGATCATCTGCAAGCACTGAGCGGTAAGTTAAATTGTTTTGGGCAATCTTAGTCCTCGCCTGGGATACCTTTATGCCGTAAGGCAGTGTTCCGGTTAACATTTGATAGGTAATGACACCCAGTGAAAATAAATCTGAACGTGTATCCGGGTTTTCTCCTAAAAAATACTCAGGCGCACTGTATTGGGCTGTACCGAGTAGATCCTCTTGCGGAATGGGGCTGTTTATTTCAGCAATGCCAGCCACTCTGGCTGAGCCAAAGTCGATGATTTTCACCGACCCGGTATTATCGATCATGATATTGGCAGGCCTTATATCCTGGTGCAGCATCTCTTGACGGTGAAAACTACCCAGCCCCCTGGCTATTTGTTCAATGATGCCGCGTACAGTTTCCATCTCGGGTTTGGGATTGTCTCTCATCCACTGGGCAAGGGTTTGCCCCTCAATATACTCTGTGACAATGTAAAGATAGTTACGTTTGCGAGTCTGGGCGCAAGATTTCAAAACATGGGCGTTATCAATGCGCCGGCCTATCCATTCTTCCATCAGGAACCGCTCCAGATAGGCTGGTTCACCTCTGAGATCAATTGAAGGCATTTTTAGAACGACCCGGGTGTTTGTTTCCTTCTCAAGTGCAAGGTAAACGTGGCTGCGGCTACTGGCATGGATTTCACGAATGATGCTGTAGCCATCAAATTCCATCCTTGCTTCCAATATCGGCGGAAAAGGTAGGTCGGTTAAGTGCTGATAAAGCTCATCTGCATTCCGAACAGGCAAAGTGTTGACTCTGATAATCTGTAGGCTCAGGTTATCCTTGCTACCCTGGGCGTAGGCTTCTTCGACGATAGATTTTGCCGCAGTGTCCAGGTCATTTCTATGCACATTAATGGCATCAACAATAAAGCAGGCATCAGCAAACTCATAAACCCCATCAGTGGCCATGATGAAAATATCACCAGGTTCAACCTGCACGGATTGATAGTCGATTTCAACTTGCTGGCTTATGCCTAGCGCGCGGCTGAGGTGACTTTCATTTTCTGAAACCCACAACCTATGGTCTTCAGTGAGTTGTTCCAGGGAGTTGTCGAGCAAACGATAAATTCGAGCATCACCGATATGAAAAATATGCGCCGTGGTTGACTTAATGACCATTGCACTCAAGGTACACACATAACCCTTGTCTCTATCGTAGCGATACTGGCTTTGCCTGCTCTGTGAATACAGCCAGGAGTTACTGGCGACTAGAACTCGTTGTGCCGCAGTTTTCACAGACCATGCTTCAGGGGTGTCAAAGTAGTCGCTCAAAAAACTCGTTACAGCAGCTTTGCTGGCAACCTGGCTAACATCACTGCTACTGATACCATCGGCAATAGCAAGGGCGATACCTTTTGAACTTAAAAGGGGGTCGCTTGGAATACAGGCGTCATGAAAATCCTGGTTAATTTCCTTGCGACCTTTGTCAGAATATTGGCCAACTGATATTTTTAGTTGTCGCGTCAATTCTTAATTTTCCAAATTACGACCAATTATTTGCGCTGAGCTAGCGTCATGTTAAAGCCTGAACACGATCGTCTCACGGAGTTCTCAGAATGAGGAGATCTTCATGACGTAATCGTTTACTTTTTATCCCAGTTCCAGTTTTGGAGCAGTTCTTATGTGTGTGGTGTAAAGGGTTAGGCCTGTAAGCGAGAGACCACCTACCAAATTCCCGAACACCGTTGGCAATTCATTCCAGATCATATAGTCCAACACCGAGAAATCGCCACCCATAATGATACCCGAGGGAAACAAGAACATATTGACGACAGAATGCTCAAATCCCATGGCGAAGAACAACATGATAGGCATCCACATGGCAATGACCTTGCCGCTCACCGTGGTTGAAATCATCGCTCCGACCACGCCCATGGAAACCATCCAGTTACACAACATGCCACGAATGAAAATAGTCGCCCAGCCCGCTGCGCCATATTCTGCATAGCCGAGTGTTCGAGCTTCACCGATGGCC
>CAZAZB010000174.1:0-2354 GCA_964489485.1 uncultured Pseudomonadales bacterium
AAAATGTGCATCAATTTGCTTGTCCTGATGTTCAGCTTCTTCAAGAACGATATCGCTGCAAATAATAATATCACCGAGCAAGATCCGCCCATGCTCATCCATTGTTTTCGCAGATAATTGCGCCTGATTCTTCGCGGAAGTGTTTGTAGGGACAGCACTTATCGAGGAAGTACTTATCGAGGAAGCACTTATCGAGGAAGCACTTATCAAGGAAGCACTCATCGGCGACACGTCGTCAGTGATGAGCGTAAATGAATCACTGGTGGAGCCACCAAAAGACAGCACATTGGTCGGCTTGTCCTTACCTCGATAGTGCTCATTGAGATACTGAATTTCCGCCACTTCAACGATTCGAACACAAACCTCAACTTCTGGATGTTCAAGATGATTCAAGCAGGTTTGAACCCACTCACTGACACGCAAGTCACTGGGCAAGGCATCCCTCTCAACGATACCCCACTGAATATCGATGAGGTGTTCAGGGGTGTCACTATCGTCCAGGTTCGGCGTCGACATTTCCATTCTCGTGGTGTTCATAAGCTTCCACAATTCTCTGTACCAGAGGGTGCCTAACGACATCTTTCGCACTAAAGTGCGTAAAAGATATTCCTTTCACGTCCCCCAGTACACCGAGTACATGCCGTAATCCTGATTTGGTATTACGCGGCAAATCAACCTGCGTAATGTCTCCAGTCACCACAACATTGGACCCGAAGCCAATTCGAGTGAGGAACATTTTCATCTGCTCTACCGTCGTATTCTGGCTCTCATCAAGGATAATAAAGGAATCATTAAGCGTTCGACCACGCATATAAGCAAGTGGCGCGACTTCAATGATGTTTTTTTCGATAAGCTTCTCTACCCGCTCAAATCCCAGCAATTCATAGAGCGCGTCATAGAGGGGTCTTAAGTAAGGGTCAATTTTCTGGCTCAGGTCGCCCGGTAGAAATCCTAATTTTTCACCTGCTTCCACCGCCGGTCGAACCAGGAGGATTCTGCGAATTTTTTCCTGCTCAAATGCTTCAACGGCACAGGCCACTGCCAGATACGTTTTTCCCGTGCCTGCAGGACCCACACCAAAATTGATATCAAATGAACGCATCGCACGAACATAGTTAATTTGGTTGCGGCCTCTGGGTTTAACGCTCTTCTTACGTGTGTGGACAAGATCGTTGCTATCATCTGGTGTCTTATCGAGTAACGCCTCTACACCGGATTCCTGAAGAAAAAGATGGATCACATCCGCGGTAAGCCGGGTGCCACTTATCACTTCCCGATACAATTGCTTTAGCAACTCACCGGCAGCCTTAACGACCTGGGCATCTCCCTGGATTCGAAAGTCATTACCCTTATTGCTGATCGTAATATCGAGCCTACTTTCAATCTGGCGCAGGTGTGAATCCACTGGACCGCAGAGATTAGATAGACGGTTGCTGTCATTGGGCTCCAACTTAACCTGATATTCACCAGGGCTTGCTGATTTGGAGTTTGATGAAATTTTCGGTGGAGCGTTTTTTGAAGTTTGTTGCAGGTTTTTATCCAGCCTGATGATCGTTCGGGTAAACCAGTGATGAGAATAACCCTTCGCCCCCATGAGGAAAAGTGTTGTTTTAATGGCTGACCAGATTGCCTCTTAGTGAATTTGGAAGTGCCTCTACAATTTCGACAGTGGCAAAGTTGCCCACCAGGCTCGAATCTCTTGAAGAAAAATTGACCACACGATTATTCTCGGTCCGGCCCTGCAACTGCCCTGGATCTTTTTTCGATACACCGGTGATTAGAATTTCCGCGTTAGATCCCACCATTCTGCGACTAATGGCCGCCGCATTTTGACTTATCCTGGACTGAAGGATAGCCAAACGCTTCTTCTTAACTTCGGCACTTGTTTCATCGGGTAGATCTGCAGCCGGTGTGCCGGGGCGAGCGCTGAAGATAAAGCTGAAAGAGTGGTCAAATTTGATCTCTTCGATCAGCGCCATGGTCAACTCAAAATCTGAATCAGTTTCGCCTGGAAAGCCGATAATGAAGTCTGAGGAAATACTGATATTCGGACGAATCTGTCGCAATTTTCTAATCTTGGATTTGTATTCCAGAATCGTATGGCCCCGTTTCATTCTCGCCAACACCCTGTCAGAACCGCTTTGCACTGGAAGATGCAGATGGCTCACCAGAGCCGGAACCTCCCCATAGATGTCAATAAGGTTCTGTGAAAACTCGATAGGGTGGGACGTGGTGTAGCGTATACGGTCGATACCCTCAATCTGGGCTGCCACGCTGATGAGATAAGCGAGATCAGCGAAGGTGCCGTCAGCGAGATCAACGGAGGTGCCATTACCGATCTCACCGCGATAAGC
>CAZAZB010000174.1:2454-8340 GCA_964489485.1 uncultured Pseudomonadales bacterium
AGGTGCCGTCAGCGAGATCAACGGAGGTGCCATTACCGATCTCACCGCGATAAGCATTCACATTCTGGCCCAACAAATTGACTTCCCGCACACCCTTCTTTGCAAGCTGCAGAATCTCTCTCAAGACGTCTGATAAGGGTCGGCTGACTTCCTCGCCACGGGTGTAGGGCACCACACAGAAAGAGCAGTATTTGCTACACCCTTCCATGATCGATACAAAGGCAGATGGACCATCTACAGAGGGTTCAGGCAAGCGGTCAAATTTCTCGATTTCAGGAAAAGTGATATCAATCGCCGCAGCACCATTTCGCGAGGTATCGTTCAATAACTCAGGCAGGCGATGTAGTGTCTGGGGACCAAAGATTAAATCAACATAGGGGGCACGTTCACTAATCGCTGCACCTTCCTGGCTGGCAACACATCCACCGACACCAATTTTCAACTCTGGTCTGTCCAGCTTCAGCTGGCGCCAGCGCCCTAGTTGGTGGAAGACCTTTTCTTGTGCCTTCTCGCGAATCGAACAGGTATTCAGAAGCAGCAAATCAGCTTCTTTTTCAGACGTCACAAGCTCATATCCATGAGATTCTTTCAGCAGATCAGACATCCGTGATGAATCATATTCATTCATCTGGCAGCCATGGGTCTTTATAAAAAGTTTTTTACTCACTTGCTCATTCTTCTATGATCCCCCATCTACACATTAGGGAGGGAAGTCGTATTGACGCGTCTCAAATCGGGGCGCCATTATAGACAGCTGCAACCGCCAAAGGTAGCGTGATCTATCGAATAAAATGTAAGAATCACTCTAATTGCTAACAAAACTTCGCAAAATAATTGACAATGGGAGTCAGAAACCGAAAACTCCGAATCCAGTTTCAGCCTACCATTTCCGAGCACTGCGAAAATAGTCTATGTCCAACACGCCCATCTACAAAATCATCTTCTTTAATCAGGGGCAGATTTTTGAAATCTACGCCCGCCAGATCTACCAGTCAGACCTCTATGGTTTTATCGAGATAGAAGAGCTTGTTTTCGGTGAACGTTCACAGATGTTGGTTGATCCTAGCGAGGAGAAACTGAAAGCCGAATTTGAAGGGGTTAATCGCAGTTACATACCGATGCACGCTGTGGTACGTATAGATGAAGTGGCAAAAGAAGGCATTGGTAAAATATCTGATGCCAAAGCAGGGAATATAGCATCCTTCCCGGTTTCTGCTTTCACACCGAAGACTACCGACTAGCTCGTTCCTGTCCGTAAAGTCGTGTTTCTAACCAAAACAAACCTAATCAATATGTTAGGCAGATGAAACAGTCGCTTACGAAGGAACTAGCCCCAGTGATCTACTTCTACGGACAGGAGCCAGCTCGACTTAAGGAAACAATACTGGATCGACCCTGACTTCCCTCGCGTTAGACATTCTGCACCAATTTAAGCGCGCAATTCCTTATGGGCTCTATACATTAAGGGCTCAGGGCCCCAGACGTTCAATTTCCATCGATGGCGCAGCATCAATCAGATTGGCAAGTGATTGCTGCCGGTCTGGAAACTGAAAGCTGCCATCAATTTCCGATAAAGGCAGCAACACAAAGAGCCTCTTCCAGGCACACGGATGTGGAATCGTTAAATCCCGATCATCAACAATTCGTTCCCCAAACGCGATAATATCCAAATCCAGAGTTCTCGAGAGAGAAGTCCCATGATCCGCAGCTCGACCCTGATCAATCTCTAACTGCTGCAGGCACTGCAATATTTCATCAGGCTCACGACTCGTGGTTATTCGAACCATCGCATTGATAAAGTCACTTCCTTGCTCATTCAGCGCAATGGGTTCCGAACGCCACAGGCTTGAAACATCAATGGGTGCTTCTGAAATTACCCTCAACACTTCGATTGTATGACGCAGGGTTACCACAGGATCGCCTAAATTAGCGCCCAGCCCGATATAAACCAATTCGGACACTAGGAGAACCCCTGATTAAATCCAATTTGTGCCAATACGGCGTTAACGCAACCCAAGAAAACCTCATGGCAATTGTCTTCACTATCATGATAGTTTTAACATAACAGTTGGTTCCTGTCCCGAAAGCGCCCAAAAGTGATAAATTGGCGCCAAAACACCAAACGCAAATAAACAAAATCGATTGAATTAAGAGCAAGAGGAAGACCATGAAAGCAGCAGTACTACGAGAACAAAACAAGCCAATGGAAATTGAAGAGGTGCAAATTTCCAAACCCGGCCCACGTGAGGTGATGGTTCGGCCTATTGCTGCCGGTGTTTGTCATAGTGACCTGCACTTTATGGATGGCTCTTATCCCTATATGTTGCCGACGATCCTCGGTCACGAAAGTGCCGGTATTGTTGAAGAAGTTGGCAGCGACGTTACCTATGTAAAAAAAGGCGATCATGTCATTACCTGTCTTTCGGCTTTTTGTGGCCATTGTGCCAAGTGCCTCACCGGGCATATGTCTCTTTGCCAGAGTCCCGAAGTTTCCCGTGATGAGAGTGAACAACCTAGATTGCACCAAAATGATTCTACGATTCATCAGTTCCTCAACCTTTCCTCGTTCGCCGAATTGATGCTCATTCACGAACATGCCCTGGTCAAAGTGCGCGAGGATATGCCCTTTGACAGAGCTGCCCTAATCGGCTGTTCCACAACAACAGGTGTCGGCGCAGTCTTTCACACCGCCGGCGTTGAGCCAGGCTCAAGTGTTGCTGTCATCGGGTGTGGTGGAGTCGGACTAGCGGCGATCAATGGGGCAGCAATAGCCGGCGCGGGCCAGATCATCGCCGTCGATATGGTAGATTCCAAACTTGAACTTGCCAAAGCACTGGGCGCTACTCATACGATCAACGCGGGTTCAGGAAACGCTGTGGGTGAAGTTGTCGAACTTACCCAGGGCGGCTGCGATTACACATTCGAAGCCATTGGTTTGAAAGCGACAGCAGAACAGGCATTCCAAATGCTGGGTGCAGGCGGAACGGCCACCATTATCGGCATGATTCCAGTCGGCACCATGGTCGAACTTCATGGTGTTGATTTTCTGTCTGAGAAAAAAATTCAGGGCTCCAATATGGGCTCAAACCGATTCCGCGTGGACATGCCCAGGTTTGTTGATTTTTACTTATCCGGGAAATTGCATCTAGACCAGATGATTTCCAAACACATCAAACTGGAAGACGTAAACGACGCACTTGATGCCCTTAAAACCGGTGAAGAAGCCCGCCATGTCATCATGTTTGAGTAAGATTACTACAGGATTTTAAATGCGTCGTATTGAAGTCGAATCGGAAGTCACCGGCAATGTTTGGAAGCTCGAAGCTAGCGTGGGCGATGAAGTTCGGGCTGAAGATGTACTCCTGATTCTGGAATCCATGAAGATGGAAATTCCGGTTGAAGCGCCGTGTGCGGGTACTCTTGTCGAGCTACTGGTGAAAGAGGAGGAATCTGTCGACGAAGATCAGATAGTGGCCATCATCGAAACTCGATGATGGCTTGCCTTGAGAACAAATGATGGTCACACCCCTGGTCAATCCACTATCGACTCCACAGTCAGATTCACTCTATTTTAATCGCGAGTTGACCGACCTTGCCTTTATTGAAAGGGTGCTGGAAGAATCTGCCAATGAAAGACATCCGCTTCTTGAACGGCTGGCTTTCCTGTCCATATCCGCCATGGTACTGGATCAATTCTATACCGTTCGCGTGGCACGCCTGCGGCAAAAAATTGAGATTGGTAATCACAGCCCAAGTGTCGATGGCCTAACACCGGGTGACCAACTGGAAAAGGTGAACATCTACGCCAACCACCTTCTTTCATCCCAGCAGGATTCCTGGGTGCAAATACAGCACCGTCTAGCAGAACACGATATTTCGATTATTGTTCCCTCGGAACTCAGAGAACAAGAAGAGCTTTACGCGAAAGAGTACTTTGACAATCAACTCGTCCCTGTCTTATCGCCGTTCATGATAGACCGGGAACACCCCTTTCCCTTTATCGCCAGTGGTGGTCTTTGCGTGGTCGCCGAAGGGGAAAACAACAATGGCAAGAAATCCTATCTACTCATTCCACTACCCTCTTCTTTACCCCGGTTTCTCTTGTTGCCTGGTCAGGAGACACGGGTCATCACGCTTGAATCTCTCATCATCTCATTTATCCAGTCGTTCTTCGCAGACATAAAGATCACCAGTTGCGGCACCTTCCAGATCCTCAGAGATAACGATCTGGCGCTAGCGGAAAAATTTGATGATCTCAGACAAATGGTCGAGACAGGCGTTCAACAAAGGCAACGGGCAAACGTTATTCGGCTGAAATTCGACAGTGATATGCAAGAAACATCGCGATGTTTTGTTGCAGAGGCTCTTGGTGTTCTCAGCCAGGAAGAGATTAAGTCCATAAAAGAGCAGAAGCTAACAACTGACGATTCACCGCACATCGCGACAGATGTACTCCTCGGTTTGTCCGATGCGTTAAAACTCATCTCTACTTCACTGGCACCCCGGTTCCCGCATCTGCTATTCCCTTCCTACGACGCAAGAAATCCGAAGAGGATCAAACAATCCAGCGGTGACTATTTTTCGGTAGTACGTGAAAGAGATATGATGCTTCACTACCCATACGATTCTTTTAACGTACTGATCAATTTCATCCAGAATGCAGCTGTAGACCCGGATGTCGTTGCAATCAAACAAACTTTGTACCGAACAAGCGAAGGCTCTCCTATCGTCGAGGCACTCATCACTGCTGCCAAGAGTGGAAAAGCGGTGCTCGCTGTTGTCGAACTTGAGGCACGCGACAATGAGAAATCCAATGTATTACTCGCCAAAAAGATGGAAGCAGCAGGCGTGCAGATTGTATACGGCATCGTCGATCTGAAGGTGCATTGCAAAATGACGCTAATCGTAAGGCGGGAAGACGACGAAACGGTGTTGTACTCTCACTTTGGTACCGGTAACTACCACCCGGGCAATGCGCGGGTTTATACCGATCTTTCTCTGTTCACAGCGAACAGAAAAATGGGCAATGACGCAAATAAGATCTTTGGCTACCTTACCAGTGGAAGCCTCCCTGATTGTGAACACTTGAGCGTTGCGCCCAACAATATACGTCAGGATATTATCAATTTGATCGAGACAGAGATCGAAAATTCGAAAAATGGCAAGCCCGCGGAAGTCTGGGCAAAGCTGAATTCGCTTACCGACCCAGCTCTGATTGACAAGTTTTACGAGGCATCTAACCAGGGTGTCAAGGTGAGCCTGGTTGTGCGCAGACAATGCCGACTACGCCCCGGAGTCTCTGGTCTTTCCGAAAACATCACTGTGAAGAGCATTGTCGGGCGATACCTCGAGCACTCGAGAATATATTGCTTTGCCAATGGCGAATCTCTGCCGAATCCCGGCGCGAAGGTTTTTCTCGCGTCCGCCGATTGGATGGAGCGTAATTTCGATGATCGGGTTGAGATTATGGCGCCCATCATTGACCCAACTGTTCATGATCAGGTACTTCACGATGTCATGCAGAAAAACCTTGAAGATACCGCGCAATCCTGGCAACTCACTGCTGATGGCAAATATGTACGACATGAAAAAAGCGACTTTTCCGTTCAGGAGTGGCTGATGGTTAACCATAGTCGGTCTGCCTAGATGATTCGCGCACTGCTGATCCAGTCTGTCATCAGCATACTGATTGCCCTGATGCCCGACCTGTCCTGGGCCAAAAAGCCCGATCCTCTATTTGATTCCAGCCACAGTCTGAACCTTTCTATCTCCAGCACTTTTTCCGACATCTACCGGCAAAGAGACAAATCCAAACGCTACAGGGCAGAGATTCAACTGAAAGATGAACAGCCTATTGAAGTCGAGTTACAGGTTCGAGGTAATAAT
>CAZAZB010000175.1:0-8329 GCA_964489485.1 uncultured Pseudomonadales bacterium
ATTATCAGGTCGAAGTTCCCTGCAGTGGTTCGGATGAATGGTCCGGGTAAATGGTTCGTGTAAATGGTTCGTGTAAATGGTTCGTGTAAAGAGTGTTGGTAAAGGGTTCGCATGAAGGGTTTCACGCTAGAAATTGAAAGACCATATGAGGATAGATTGAGAGATGTCAGTTGTTGAAAAATTGCCTGTGACACCCGCCAAGACGAATGCCGTGACGGGTGTTGTTGTGCGGTTCGCCGGAGACTCTGGCGACGGGATGCAGCTTACCGGTGCGAGTTTCACGGAAGCGACCGCAATTTATGGGAACGATCTGGCAACATTCCCGGATTTTCCTGCCGAGATCAGAGCGCCAGCGGGTGCAACCTTCGGTGTTTCTGCATTTCAGATATCGTTTGGTTCCGAGAATGTGACAACCCCTGGTGATGAGGTTGATGTTCTTGTGGCGATGAATCCTGCTGCCCTGATTACAAATCTAGTCTATCTGGTCGCGGGTGGAACTATTGTGGTAGACAGCGATGCCTTCACGACCAGGAATCTGACAAGAGCAGGGTACAAGGAAAACCCGCTTGAAGATGGTTCTCTTGACGCTTACCGGTTGATTAAAATAGAAATAACAAAACAGGTCGTAGAAGCTGTGAAGCCCTATGGGTTAACGCACAAATTCGCCGTTCGCTGTAAGAACATGTGGACCCTTGGTCTGACCATGTGGTTGTTTGATCGAAGTCGTGATTCAACCATTGAAGGATTGAAAGCCAAATTTGCGAACAAGCCGGATATTGCCGATGCCAATATTGCAGCGCTTAACGCCGGGCACGCTTATGGAGAGACGGTAGAGTTACCCGGTGGAGTGGATGTCTATAAAGTACCACCAGCGGTTGTTGATCCTGGGCTATATAAGAACACAACGGGCACCGAGGCGCTTGCCACAGGGCTCATCGCTGGGGGGTATCTTGCTGGATTACCCATTCTCTTCGCCTCCTATCCCATTACGCCTGCATCCGGTCTTCTACATGCGTTAGCGGCTGAAAAACAGTTTGATGTTCTGACGTTTCAGGCAGAGGATGAAATTGCTGCAATCTGTGCGGCGATAGGAGCGTCCTTCGCTGGATCCCTGGGCGTGACTTCCAGTTCGGGTCCCGGGATTGCGCTCAAAGGTGAGGCCATATCACTCGCATGCGCCACGGAACTTCCGCTGGTGGTTATCAATACGCAACGTGGTGGGCCTTCTACCGGCATGCCAACCAAAACAGAACAGTCTGATCTTAATCAAGCTCTGTTTGGTCGCCACGGCGATACACCGCTCCCGGTCCTGGCGACATCAACGCCCGTTGATTGTTTTGACGTGGCGATTGAGGCAATACGAATTGCTACACGTTTTTCAACACCGGTGATGATTTTGAGTGACGGCTATCTGGCTAATGCATCGCAGCCCTGGAAGCTTCCGGACATCGGTGATTATGAATCTTTCCCGGTCAAATTCGAGACAGATGCGAAAGATTTTTCTCCAGCTAATCGTGACCCGGAGACACTGGCACGGGTCTGGGCCAAACCAGGAACCCCCGGACTAGAGCACCGGATTGGTGGGATAGAGCGAAACTTTGAATCAGGAGACATCTCATACGACCCGGATAATCATCAAAAGATGACGGATACCAGAAAAGCCAAAATTGATGGCATAGCCCGGTACATTCCTGAACAGGAAGTTGAACAGGGCACTGGTAGTGGAAAGTTAGCGGTGCTCGGATGGGGTTCAACCCATGGCGCTATCTTTCAAGCGGTCAAGCGGTGCCGGGCTGAGGGGCTGGATGTGTCGCAAATACATGTCCGCTATATGTTCCCCCTCCCAGCAAACCTTGGGGAACTGTTAGCTAACTACGATCGGGTGTTGGTGCCTGAAATGAATACCGGACAATTTGTTGCTGTGATTCGAAGCCGCTTTCTAATCGATGCAAAAGGATTAAGCAAGGTGATGGGTCAACCGTTCAAGATTAGTGAGATAGTCAGCGCCATTAAAGCGCAGTTGGGAGTCAACTAGTGGATACGCCTGTTCAAACCATTCCAGTTCAGAAACTGACACTAAAAGATTTTTCTACCGATCAGGAAGTGCGCTGGTGCCCTGGCTGCGGCGACTATGCCATCCTGAAAACCATGCAAAAGTTGATGCCGGAAATCGATACGCCGAAGGAAAACACAGTTTTTATTTCAGGCATCGGATGCTCTTCCCGATTTCCCTATTATATGGAAACCTACGGCTTTCATACCATCCATGGTCGAGCACCGTCGATTGCGACAGGCGTTAAACTGGCCAACCCGGAACTGGATGTATGGGTTATCACAGGCGATGGTGATGGCCTTAGTATCGGCGGTAATCACATGCTGCATGTCTTACGACGGAACGTAGATTTACAGATTCTTTTGTTTAATAACGAAATATACGGGCTTACCAAAGGGCAGTATTCGCCGACATCGGGTGTTGGGACGCGGTCTCCCTCCACGCCGGATGGGTCTCTCGATTTACCGCTGCGGCCTTGTGTCTTTGCCCTTGGTGCCGGTGCAAGATTTATTGCCCGGTCGATTGACACAGAGGCGAAGCATCTTAACCCCGTCTTGAAGCGGGCCCATGCGAATAAGGGTGCTTCCTTTGTCGAGATTTATCAAAACTGCCCGATATACAATGATGGGATATTTGATCATGTCAAAGACAGGAAAACGGCGGCGTCAAATCGCCTGGTGCTAGAGCACGGGAAGCCAATGACTTTCGGTGAAGAGGGGCTTAAGGGCATACGATTGGATACTGTGTCTTTGACGCTAGAGGTTGTCACTCTGGGCGAAAAGGGAACCACACTGTCAGATATTGTCGTTCATGATGAGAAGAACAAAGTGATGGCGCAGATGCTCGTCGAGTTGAAATACCCAGACTTCCCGGAGCCCATTGGTGTTATTTACTGCAATCCGGTCGAATCCTACGAGACGGATGTCTACGAACAAAGATCCACTGTGAGAGGGACAGCGAAAGAATCGCAAGTCTCATCAGACATCAACGCGTTGATTCGGAAAGGTCACACCTGGACCGTTAGTTAGATAATACTCTCACCAAGCTGTTCCGCTCTCTGGATGCGTGATGTCTGGTCTTTTTCTATATTGAGAACCGCCAGAACCAGCATGACCAGCGCTACCACGTAAGCCAACAAACCCCAGAGCATTCCTGTGGTAAGTGCCTCTGCAGAGGTAAGTCCCTGGGCTGTGAGCCCATCGCTGATTTGCCCCATGGTATAGGGTCCGAGTGCGAGCCCGATGAATGTAATCATCATAATATAAAATGCGGACGCGATTGCTCTCATTCGCGGCATTACAAGGTCGTTAATCGTTGACGCAGCGGGTCCAACCCACATGGGGGAAGTGAGAGAGAATAGAAAGTTGAAAATATAGGCTGCGACAAGATTGTCAGTCGTCAACAATCCGATAGCCGAAGGAATGGACAATACAATAGAGGCGATGCCCACATAGAGCTTGGCTTTGATGTTTCGTTCCCTTAACTTGTCTGCTATAACGCCGCCAAAAGTGACACCTGCCCAACCGCCGACAGCAGCGGATAATCCAAGTATGGTTCCCGCTTCTGATGCGCTTACACCATGAACCCGTTGGAAAAATGGAGGACCCCAGAATCCGAGGCCATAGGTCACAAATGCAATACATGGAAAACCGATGGCTGAGTAAAGAATAGATTTACATCTGAAGATCATCGAGTAGGTTGCTTGATCTCGTAGGGAAAGCGACTGCGCCCAGCAAAAAGCGGCGTAGAGACCAATGCCGAGTGCAACCCACTGGGCGGCTGTTCCTGTTATCAAGTAAAGACTATAAGCAATGCCTGCGACCAGGACTCCGCCGATGATATTGAAAATGATGCCTTTGACGCCGGCGCCGAGTGCGTGAAGTCGAAAAAAATGAGCCAATGGCAGTATAGCAGCGAGCTCTGCCCATGCTTCTTTGAAGGGGTGAGGGTGGGGTGGGGTGATTAAGCCCTCACTTTGTCCTCTTTTGGGTTCTTTCAACGACCAGACCCACATGGCCATCAGCAGTCCGGGAAGCCCCACGACAAAGAAGGCAACATGCCAGCCTTTTAGCTGCATCGGTGCGAGACTGGTATCCGGATAAGCAGCAGACCAGGAATCTAAAATAATGCCACCAAGGAAAATACCGATGCCGGATCCGATGTAAACGCCGCTGGAGTAGATCGCTAGCGCGGTTGTACGCTGCTTTGGTGGGAAATAGTCTGACAACATTGAAAAAGCAGCAGGTGTCGCGCTGGCTTCACCGACGCCAACGCCAATTCGATATCCCGCAAGCGATCCAAAGCTTCTCGCCGTACCAGACAAGGCTGTCATCACACTCCAGAATAATAACCCGACAGATATCAGACTTTTGCGAACCCAGGTATCAGCCAGGCGGCCTAATGGGATGCCGAAAATGGCATAGAAAACGGCGAATGCCGTACCATAGAGAAAACCTATCTCGGCATCTGTAATGCCTATATCTGCCTTGATATCCTCAGCAAGAATGGACAGTATCTGTCGGTCGATGAAGTTAAAAACATAGACAATAACGAGAACAGCAAGGACATACTTCGAGTATCGACCACCAATTTCGTTATCCAGATCTACTGACTTTTTTTCTTGCGGGTCTACACCGTGAGATTGCTGCTCGTTGATTTGGATGCCTCTACAGAGTCGTGGGTCTTTTTGTTTTGTTTGCGTGATTGACTGTAATTGAAACTTGGCCCGAGCGCCATACGTTCCCTGCTTTAAGATTTTTGGTCAGCGGATTGTTGCAACCATTGTAACGACCAGGGGAGGATTTAAAATGTTGAGTTTAGTTCGGTAATTTTCCTTTCCAAAAACGCCTGCTCAGTTTTGTTTGACGTATAGCGGATGGCTTGTTTGAGATCTCCGAGCGCTTCGGTCATTTTCTTCTGTCTGGTATAGAGCTCAGCTCTAGCACAGTAGTAAGGGCTATAGCGACTGAGCGCTTCTTCGATCTGTTGTAGCGTGTCTTCAGCCTGGGTCAATTGGTTGGTCATTAATAGTGCTACAGTGTGATTAAGTTGTGCGACTGGCGATGGTGCATAACAAAGAGGTGCCTTGTTGCGAGCCGTGGTGAAGAGCCAGGCGAGAGGATTGGCAGGAAGTCCCCGACGCTGCCAGGATTCCAGGGCCGTAATGATCACCTCATGTTGTATATCTTCGGCCTGATCAAAATCACCGAGAAATCGAACCAGATACCCAAGAATACGGGCCTGATGCTGTTGGATAGTCTGGTTCGCAAGGGTGTCCACCTGTCAGTAAGGTGATTACTCGAATTGCATAATGGGTCTTACTTCAATGGACCCAAATTTTGCGCCGGGAATCATCGCGGCATAGCCGAGTGCTTCATCAAGGTTCTTGCAGTCGACAATGTAGTATCCACCGAGTTGTTCCTTTGTCTCGGCAAATGGGCCATCGGTATTGCTGGTTTTTCCATCACGGATTCGCACCGTGGTCGCCGTCGTTGTCGCTAATAGGGGATCTCCCGCTACAAAAATGCCTGCCTCGGTGATGGTTTTGGTGAAAGATGAGTAATCGGAAAACATTTCCTGTTGTTCCTCTTCGGACATCGTCGCAGAAAGTGCTTCATTTTCGTAGATCAGACACATGTATCGCATTGTTGTCGCTCCCTGTTGGGTTTTCAGTCAATGAGCTGCAAGTCGCTCATAAAGATAACGAAACAAGGAGGAATATTCCGACATCTGTGGTCTGAGTATTCAATAAAACTTGATTCCACAAGATGATTTACCGTCTCATCAAGTGCGACTACAAAGCTTTACGGCGGTCCCCGTAGCGCCGACCATCACCATACTGTTCGTCTGACCGAAACTCTCGCCATTCAGTTTTACGCCAATGACGGCGTCAGCCCCACCATTGGTGGTTGTGATAATTATCATAAAATTACGCAGTATTTCAAAAGTCGCTGATTATCTTAACCTCAGCCTTAGCAGGATTCCAATTGCAGGGATTAGGATGGCGTTGAATTACTGAAGCTGGTAACTTGAACGCAAACAAATTGTGACATCGGGACAAGGATATATGACTGACTTTAAGGCTGAAGATAATATCGGCACCATTGCCATTCAGGAACGGCATCAATTTGATGTCGGTAACTTACAACGCTATATGGAAGAAAATGTTGTTGGGTTTTCAGGCGAACTCTTTGTGGAAGAATTTGCGGGAGGGCAATCTAATCCCACCTATATGCTAACGGCTGATGGCAAGCGTTATGTGATGCGACGCAAACCGCCGGGTAAGCTGCTCAAGTCAGCACATGCTGTCGACAGGGAATACAGGGTGCTCACTGCCTTGCAAGGATCGAATGTACCCAGCGCGAAAACCTACGCGCTCTGTACTGACGATTCTGTTGTTGGTACCTGGTTTTATATTATGGAGTATCTTGATGGGAGAGTGATCTGGGATAGTACCGCAGGGCCTTATTCACCACAGGAGCGTGGTGAAATATGGGATGCTGCCAACGATGCCATGGCGAAACTTCATAGTGTTGATTATGAGAAGGTCGGCTTGTCCGATTTCGGAAAACATTCTGACTACATTGCGCGTCAATTGAGTCGTTGGGCGGGGCAGTACGAGTACACCAAAACCGAAGATAATCCCTACATGAATAATCTGATCGATTATTTACCGAAGAATATTCCGTCTGATGATTCTTGCACCATCGTTCACGGTGACCCGCAGATCGCAAACATGATGATGCATGCTGAACGTAATGAGGTGATTGGCATTCTGGATTGGGAGCTCAGCACCCTGGGTAACCCTTTGTCCGACTTCGCCTATCTTTGCCGGCCCTATCGTGATGCATTGCGCGGGATTGACCTGAAGGCACTGGGTATTCCGAGTGAGGAAGAGTATGTTGAGGCGTATTGCAAACGAACTGGACGTGATGGCATAGAACACTGGGACTACTACATCGCATTTAACATGTTCAAGCTGGCTGCGATTCTACAGGGGATTGCCAAACGTGTCCTCGATGGTACTGCTGCCAGTGAAAAGGCAATCGAAGCGGGCGCCGGTGCCATGGATATGGCCAAAGTAGCCTGGGCGCAGATCGATAAGTCTGTTGTTCTTGATTGAAAGGTCTGATTCTCAAAATGCCAACATGGAGATAAAAAATGCTCATTCTCGCCACGACGGAAAGGGAGTATCCCTGGGGAACCTTGAGGTCCACCAATGCCAGTAAAGTCAAGGTCGTTTTGGAGGAGAAGGGTATCCCTTATCGAATGGATCGGTTACGGCCTGGTGATCTCTGGAAGAAGCCTGAGTCGATCCTGTCGAAACATCCACTGGGGAAGGTACCCTATCTGGAAACCGATGATGATGGCGTGTTACATGATTCAAGTGTGATCAACGAATACCTTGATGATAAGTATCCAGAGCCCGCACTGCGCCCGACCGGTGCAGCCAATCTTGCCAGAATGCGGATGCTTGAAAATTTTGGCGACGAAGCATTCCTGGTTGGAGATCTACCAGGGGTCTGGATGCCCATCTGGTCTAAACCGGCGGATCGAGATGAGGACGCGATGGAAAAAGGCAGAGAAGGTTTGCGTCATCGAGGGCTTCCTTATCTTGAAAAGGAACTGCAAAACAAGGATTATTTATGTGGCGTATTCAGTCTCGCCGATGCACCCTATATGGCTGTGGCAATGGTGCTGCAGGTCGATGGAATGGATCTGTCTGCCTTTCCGAATGTTGAAGGCTATCTGGGTCGATTGCGTCAGCGAGATTCGTACCAGTCTATTAGCCCTGAAACCTCACTGGACGACTCTGCCGGGTCTGTTTCCTAGATAATATGGTCTTCTTTAAACCTGTCTATCTCGGCTTCTGTGTAACCGAGAGACAGGAGTAGCGGCTTATTTTGTTCGCCAACGGTTGGGGTTGGGTTGCGAATTGTCGTGGGGGTCCTTGAGAACTTTACAGGTGGTGCTGTCAATGGAATTTCAACACCATCTGAAAGTCTTGTCGGTTTCAACATGTCCCGTGAGGCGATTTGTTCTTCTTCGGCGACTTCAGCAAAGGTGTTAACTCTTGTCGCGGGGAGTCCATTGTCAGTGAATGTCATGACAACCTCGCTGGTCGAGCGTTGGGCACACCAGGCTGCGAGTATCGGGTTAATCTCATCCCTCCGTTCGATACGCTGCGCCCCTGTCATATCGGCGAGATCTTCTCGCCCCAGTATCACCGATAATTTCTTCCAATGGCTATCGAGAAGAACACCGGCATAAACGTCA
>CAZAZB010000176.1:0-8254 GCA_964489485.1 uncultured Pseudomonadales bacterium
ACCTTCTGGCAAGACAGATGAAAAGTGTGCGATTGCAGGATTGGATGCGGTGCGGGATGATCTGGAGATGGAATAGGTCGGTAGAATCGGTCAGGACAAGTCCCAACCGATTCAAATACCTAATCTCAAACTTGCTGCTTTACCTAACAGCTCTAATGGAAACTAGCAGCTAGTTGGTGATAACAAAACTATCCGCAACTTCAATGACATAAATCCAGCCAGACACCTGCTGGTTCGTCTTGCCATGTTCCTGGATAAGCTCAACAGCCCGGTCCGTCTGGTCCCCTGCTTCGCAGAAGACCTCCAACTTGACCTGGTCAACAACCTTCTGGCCTATCTCCATCGAATAACGCTGTTCCGACTTACCAAGCGCCTCTAGCATCCCCTGGACATCAACAATAGCAATTTGTCCAAAGCCATCATCTGCCAGGGCCGATACAACATCGCCTATCCGGTTACGATGAATAAACGCTTTGATTTCATTAAAGCTCATGATCTTTCCCCTTCAATAGCTTCACCTTCAATGGTTTCCCCCTCACTATTTTCTCCCCTTGTCTCCATCCATTCGTAAATAACAGGCAACAAGATCAACGTTAGCAAGGTAGAAGTGATCAGACCACCTACAACAACCGAAGCGAGCGGTCTTTGCGTTTCCGCGCCGACACCTGAAGATATCAACATAGGAACCAACCCCAAAATAGCGACACTTGCGGTCATCAATACCGGGCGCAATCGCATTTCAGTGCCTCGTCTCACCGCTTCAGCAACGGACATGCCGCGCTCTCTCAGTTCATTAATAAAGCTGATCAGGACGATACCGTTTAGCATCGCAACACCAAACACAGCAATGAACCCAATAGCAGAGGGTACTGACACATATTGCCCTGTAATGAACAACGCCAGGAGCCCGCCGATGGTAGCAAAAGGAACATTTGCAATAATGAGCGTGGCATATTTAATGGAATTAAACGCTGTATAAAGCAGAACAAAGATAAAAAATATGGTCAGTGGAACGATAACAGCCAACCTTGCAAGGGCGCGTTGCTGATTCTCGAAAGCACCACCCCATTCAATCCAGTAGCCAGGCGGTAGGTCAACAGTTTCGGCCAGGATCTTGTTTGCTTCCTTTACAAAACCATCGACATCCCTGCCACGCACATCCATTTGGATAACGGCATAACGCTGAAGCTGCTCACGTCGAATAAAGGAATAACCCTCGGCGATTGTGACATTGGCTACCTGCGATAGAGGAATAATTGTCCCGTTTGCTGTCTGCAATGGTATACGCTTAATGGACTGCACTGACGCTTTCGCTTCATCGGCAAGACGAACAGTGATATCAAAACGCTTCACTCCGTCAATCAAAGAGGAAACGGGTTCACTACCAATACCGGTCCGCACCACGGTCAAGACATCATCCGCATTCAGGCCATATCGCGCCAATTGTGGACGGTCCACCTCAATTCGAATCTGCGGTTTACCAACATTCGCTTCAAGGGACAGATCGGCAACGCCTTCCACCTGTGCAATCGCATTTTTGATTTCCTCACTAAGCCGATCGAGTTCAGCAAGATCCTCACCATATAGTTTGGCAGCGAGAGTCGCCCGAACACCGGAAATCAATTCTTCCACCCGCATCTGAATCGGCTGGGTAAAAGCAATAACCGCAGTCGGCACAACAACTTCTAGCTGCTCACGCATCGCTTCTGCCAATTCCGGAACCGTTCGGTCACTCTCCCATTCATCATGGGGGTTTAGCTCCGTATAGATTTCCATATAGTTTACATCTGCTGTTTCACCCTTTTCGGCACGGCCAATCATGGCAACCGTTGTCTTCACTTCCGGGAATTTCGCCAATGCCAGTTCAATATCTTTCGATATTTCTATGGACTGATTCAGCGAAGTTGAAGGGATGGAGGTGACACGCCACATAATAGAACCTTCCTGCAACTGGGGCATAAACTCCTTACCCAGGAATGGAAACAAAGCGAGACTAAACAGCAACATGCCAATGGCCGCGCTGACAACCGTCTTCTTGTTGTCGAGTGACCAGGCAAGAGATGGTAGATAGATATTTTTGATATGACGAACCAGCCAGGTGTCTTTCTCCTCCTTGGGGATGAGGATCATTGCCGCCAGCACAGGAATCAGTGTCAAGGTCAACAGGAGTGACCCACCCATGGCAAAGCTGATATTGAATGCCATTGGTTTGAACAGTTTACCTTCGAGACCTTCCAGCGCGAAAAGCGGTAAAAAGACAACAATAATAATCATGATGGCGAATGCAACGGGGTTCGCGACTTCTCGAGCAGCTGTCAGGACTGCTGCAGATCTGTCAACGGGTTCCCCGGACTTCATCCTTTCAGACATTATTCGAAAGGCATTCTCCACCATCACAACGGCGCCATCTACCATCATCCCAATCCCGATGGCGAGCCCTGCCAGTGACATCAGATTCGCGGAGAGGCCCGCTTCATTCATAAAGATAAAGGCAATGAGCATAGCCAGGGGAAGCGCCGCGATGACGACAACCGCAGAGCGAATCTCACCCAGAAACAGAAAGAGTACGATCGCGACCAGAATAGAGCCTTCAACGAGGGCACGAACCGCGGTTGATACTGCTTTTTCCACCAGATCAGTCCTCTCGTAAACTGGTAGCAAAGTAATGCCATCGGGCAACGCGCTACGAACAATCTCAACCTTTGCTTTTACCGCATTCACCACGTCCGCAGCATTCTCCCCTATCCGGGACAATGTCATACCGAGTACCACTTCTTTACCATCGCGTGTCACCGCACCAAATCGAAGCGCAGGTCCCTGTTCAATGGTGGCGACATCACGGAGATAAACAGGCGTACCGTCTTCCACCTTGACGACAATGGTGCCGATATCTTCTTCACCCTTAACAAGTCCAAGACCACGAACAAGATACTGTTCTGAACCCAGATCAATATATTGACCACCCACCTGTCGGTTGTTGGATTGGATTACTTCGACAACCTCGCTAAAGGTCAGCCCGTATTTGATCAGGTTTAGCGGCTCCAGAATGACCTGGTACTGCCGTTCCTGACCCCCCCAGGACATCACATCATCGACACCCGCGGCTGTTCGTAGAATCAATCGAACATTCCAGTCATGTAATGTTCGAAGATCCATATCGGTAATGTCGGCGTTAAGCTTTTCGTCCGATCGTTCCAGGGTATACCAGAACACCTGCCCCAGGCCTGATGTGTTAGGCCCCATCGATGGCGTACCATAGCCTTCCGGAATCCTGTCCTGCACATCCTGCAACCTTTCCATGACGAGACGCCGGGCAAAATAGATATCCATATCGTCTTCAAAATAAACCGCGACATAAGATAAGCCAAACAAGCTGACAGAGCGAATTTCCTGAACCTTGGGTAGTCCTGCCATCCCCGATTCAATCGGGAATGTTAGAAGTTGTTCAATATCCTCTGCCGCCAGACCCGGTGATTCAGTATAAATATTAACCTGAACCGGCGTTACATCTGGAAAGGCATCGATAGGTACGCTGACGACTGCACGCCAACCGAGAAATCCGACCACGCCAAAAACAATGAGTACTAAAAATTTGTATTGTAATGAGGCTTCAACCAATTTTTCTAACATAGTGCCTCCTAGTGGCCATGACCTTCGCCGAGAGTGGATTTCAACATCATGGACTTCAGGTAAAAAACACCTTTAATCGCCACGATATCTCCCACCGATAAGCCACTGAGGACCACGGTTCTATCACCCATGGTTTCACCCGTCTCTATCGCCTGTGGGTGAAACTCATGACCGTCTTCCAACAAAAATATTGTGGAAGAGCCATTGATCAATGTCATCGAATCACTGGGTACAGAAAGCACTGGCGTTGAGTGACCCGTCGTCACTCGCGCTTCGGCAAATTGACCCGGATGGAACGAGTCGTTCAAATTCGGAATTTCGATCCTGAGACCCTGGGTCCTGGTTGTCTCATCCAGTCGATGATGGATCTGTACGATCTTACCGGTGACCCAGCTATTCTTGTTGACGGAAACCTGTGCGACATTACCAATGTTGACATTGTCGAGTTGTGACGCGAGCATTTTTGCTTCAACCCACAAAGAAGACTCATTACTTATCGTAAAAAGGATTCGACCGGGGTCAATGAGTTCACCAACGATAAAATCATCAGCAAGTACTGTCCCATTCTGAGGTGCCAGCAGACCAAACTCACCGGTGGCAAGAGATGCGTTACCAGACCCAACCAGCTTGTTGGCCTGGCTCTGTCCCATGCCATAGGCGAGCACGCGAGAAAGCGCCAACTGCTGTGCAACCTGTGCTTCTGTATAGCGTTTCGCTGAGACCGCGCTCTTACCCAATTTCTTTACCCGTTGCCACTCCCGTGCTGCGACAATCAGCGTACCTTGCGCTTGTGCCATGGCAACGCTTGAAAGAGTTACCAGCGGGCTTCCAGATTTGACGCTGTCACCAAGACGTGCATGTCGCTCAACGACCTGCGCAGTGATCCGTGGTGTCACTCTAGATGTGTTGTAGGCATTTAGCATGATTTCTGCAGGCACAGTAATCAATTCATTCAGGGGTGCGTTGTGAATGGTTTCCGTCACGATACCCGCAGCTTTCTGTTCTGCTGCATCAAGCTCAATGGCGTCGCCTTCTTCTTCCCCATGTTCCCCGCCATGCTCTTCTTCTGCATAAGAGGGCGCCGACAAAGCCAGCATGAGTAGTATTGCGAAACGACTCGCTAGCTGGGTGATTTTAAATAGTGAGGGTATTAGATCTTTCATGTTCTGTTCCTTTTCACTTGTCTTTCTATTGATCAAGCTCGATACATTCATTGTGGTTGCTCCATTTCAAGCCAATCATCTATTTTTCCCGAGGCAATAAGCCATTGCAGCCAGGCTTGCCACACATTCTGATAGAGGATCAGGGCGCTGTTCCGCGTGTTGAGCGTTTGTTGAACCTGCAGCAAGAATTCAGTGGTGCTGATTTCACCAGCCTCCCACAACTGCTGCAGTTGTTGTGTTTGAGTATTGAGATCCACGAGACCTGTGGCCTGCCAATCATTCCAGGCTGCGTAATAGAGGTTGTATCGAAGCGCTGCATTCTCTAATTGGGAATAAGACCTGCGAAGTACATTGTCCGCGGTCTGTTGCGCTGCAAGATAATCACTGGTCGCAGCATTCACCTGTTCCTGAAAATTATTTCTGACATAGAGGGGGATGGAAAGGTTGATACCTAGCAGTGAGTCGCTTTCCTCTTTACCGGCCCGGACACTAATCGTAGGGCTAGGCTTCCTGAATCGCTTCCGCAGCTCAATTCTCGCCAGCGCTGCATCAGCATTTCTCCTTGCGACCAGTACAGTGGGTAACTGTGTGGCGAGCATCTTGTTATCCAATTTTGGTAATGCCTGCAGGGTTTCGAGGGTGGGCCAATTTTCCACGGCGACTCCGGGTTCGATATTGACCACCTGTGCGATGGCAGTCGCCACTTCTACCTGCAGATCCGCGTGGCTGATTCTTGCCTCCATAAAAGCTAGAGATGCAACACTCAATTCCACCTGATTAAGATCACCTTGCTCAAACCTTCGTTCTGAAAGAGATGCGAAATCTTTCATGATAGCCACACGCTGCAAGGTCAATTCCTCGCGTGCTTTGCTCGTCTGGTAAGCAGACAAGCCGCTTAACAGCTCTCCTGTAACCTGTCTTCTTATGGCAAGAAAGTTAGCTTTTGCCGCTTCTGAGACTTTTAAGGCCACATCAGATCGGGCTTCTCGTCGGTTCGCCCAATCGATCTTTTGCGATATACCTACCGAGCCACTTTCTGTCTCCGCGTTCTCCGCGTCAATAGCAATCTGCGGGTTAAACAGGGGTCGATCTGCGGCTAGTTGACGAGATTGACTCGCCTCGAATGTTGCCCGTGCTGCAATAACCTGCGGGCTGGCGCTGACCGCGCTGTTGATGAATGCCATCAACTCTGGACTCACCGGTTGCATCAGTTCTGCTGCTATAACAGAGGTACTGAGAACGAAAAAGAGGATGCCTGTGAAAACCAGGGATTTTCCTCGGGTAAAAATAACCATAACATTTTCCACTTTTTAACATTTAGATCAGAAACACTCATGCGCGCAAACAACTTCGCGCACATCTCTATGAGAAGTTTTAGAACTAAATGTTAGGCGGTGGTATCGGTGGGCTCGCTGGAGCCGAATCGAAGTGAATCGAACGATTCATCTTATGTGCTTTGCGATCGACCACAAAGAAATGAGAAGTTTGCGCTAGAACACCCGAACTATGGTGGTGAAAACAATGACTACAGTGTCCATCGTCGTCTGTTCCAGGCACGTTCCCAGAGGTACTCCCGGGTACGCTCAACGAATCATCATCCTCATGAAAATGAATGACAGAATCATCGTGTACGGCACTGCTATTTTCCAGATTCGCGAAGCCCTCGAGGTTAACGAGCAGCAAAGCAACCAAAAGCAGGCGCGATAGAATGATGGGCAATGTCATAGGTCGCGGATTCTAACGGCTAAATTGTCAGTAATAAAGGGATTAATGCCCGGATTCCTTCTTTACAGGGCGACCGGATGAATGTGTATGCAGGACTTTCCATTGGCCATCGATCTTACGCAGGATGATGGTCTCGAACCCCTTGCTATGGATTTTTCTGTCCGTTTTAAGAATGGTGCCTTTTACCTCGGTGTTAACAAGAACCCAGGCGAAATCACCTTCGATGTTGATCATGGGATCAGTAAAGCTCAAATCGAGCTTGATGGAGTGCCCTTCCGGTTCTACGTGGTGTTCAATCAGGTCGGTAAGCCCTACATTCTGACCGCCAGACTCGACATACCGTGCGCCATCATAGTCGAGGAAATGCTTGCGAAAGGGCGTACCGTCGGCTTTTTCCCAGCCCATGATAATGCCATCAAGTATTTCGATGATTTGGTCTTCGTCGCTATTGGCGAGTGCATTCAGGGATAAGACCATCGACAACAATAGTAGCAGAAGAGCAATTCGCATCAGGTTTTCCTTTTTATCAGCATTTTTTGTGCGCTCATTGTGAGCACCCATTCATGTTTTTAGTCATTTCCAGACACTATATTAATTGAAAAGCATTCAATTCCATCTTTCCTGGATAGCATCCAATTTTATCTTTCCAGGCAATCTGACATTCAATAGAACCGGCTGAGATCAGCCATGATTCATTTTATGGTCACCACTGTCCTTGTCACTGCTGTCAGCATGCATTTTTTCCATCATATCGACCATCATTTCCATGTGATCGGTCATTTTCGACACATGCCTTTCGATCTCCTGGCACTCTGTGCCGGTAGACAACATCTTACGCATCATTACCATGTGAACCCTCATTTCCTTGAGGTGTTCGCCCAGCGCCGCGGTTTGCTCATCAACTGCATAAACATTGCCTTGAAAACCTACAATCAGAAGCAATGTAACCATTAATTGCCTGACATAGCGGAAACATCCAAATATTGTTACCTTCTGGTTTTTATGTCTCATTCCTCGTACCTCCCGATCGTTGAACCGAATCTTTTTTCAGGAATCGCTCCGACCATTTAGCATAGATCTCGTCCGACCAGATATCCTGAAAATACGCTATCACAGCATTTTGCTGTTCAATACCAAGTTTATCCTTAAATGGCGGCATGGTTCCACCAAGAGCAACACCGCCGTCGTTTATTGTCTTTCTCAAAATCGAAAGGTCGTGATGCCAGGTATGCGCCGACCCATCCAGCGGTGGCGCCGGATAATTCCCGTTATCATCAGCGGTCTTCCAGTCAGGTGTACTACGGGCATTTTCACCATGACAGGTTTCACAGTTTTTCCTAAAAATCAGTGTGCCTTCTTCCACCTGAGCCTGGCTGTACCAGCGGCTAGACTTACTTTCTTCAACCGGTGTACAGCCAACGATTAGCATGGCCAGAACCAGAATGGTAAAGACTCCAATTTCCCGATAGCAGTTCGACACTCCGAACTTAATCAGACGTTCCCTAGTGTGAGTGACCATCTTCCTTATGCTCTCCGCCTTTCATTCCACCCGCTTTTCCACCGGCAATGGTGACATGCGTTAGCATCCCGGCTTCAGAGTGACCCGGAATGTTACAGGAAAAGACAACTTTCGATTCACCATCAAATTTCCAGTACAACTCACCGGTTGCGCCGCTTTCGAGGCTGATGGTTGTACCATCGTCATGGGTCATATTTGGCATATTTCTCATCATCGC